>NZ_NTLW01000180.1:0-32408 GCF_002632075.1 Pseudoalteromonas sp. ESRF-bin5
AGTATGTTTTATCCTTTTTTATCCTTTAGTAGTAATGGTATAACCCAAACTATCACCCTCCCCGACGCAGCCCGAATATTATTCAATTACGATAGTGAATTGTTAGGCCTTTTTATTGATTTAAGCATTATTGCCTTACCAATGAGTTTATTAATTATTTTAATACCCCTTCATTTAGGTGTTTTAAAAACATTGCCACAAGGCATTGCGCGTAGGTTGCTTAAGTTTACTTTGGCACTTGAGCCATGGATTATGTCTGAGATATTTTTAATTGGTGTTTTAGTCAGCATGGTTAAAATTATGTCTTTGGCTGATATAAGCTTTGGGGCAAGTTTTTGGGCTTATGCTGGCTTTGTTATTTTATACATTGCCGCTTTAGTACACTTAAATCGTCCAAGGTTATGGGCTCAAATAAAACCAATAAAAGTGTTAGAAGGTGCCGAGCACGCTAAACGTGCTATTGATGAAAATATTAAAGCCTGTCATGTGTGTCATCAGCTTTGTACAGGTAAGATCTGCCAGCGATGCCACACCAAAACACATGTACGTAATCCTCATAGCGTTCAAAAAGCAACTGCTTGGCTCATCACATCTATTGTTTGCTATATACCAGCCAACGTATTGCCTATCATGAATACAACAAGCTTGGGTGATGAAACCCCGTCCACACTTATTGGTGGGGTTATTTTACTTTGGAAAAGTGGTTCTTACCCCATTGCAGGTATCATTTTTTTTGCGAGTGTTGTTGTTCCTTTAGCCAAAGCATTTGTACTAAGCTTTTTGTGTATTATGGTAACAAAACCTGCAAACAGGCATACAAAAAGTTACACTAGAATTTACCAACTCACTGAGTTTATTGGTAAATGGTCAATGATTGACGTTTTTGTTGTCGCCATTTTAGTGGCTTTAGTACAGCTAGGTAATTTAATGTCAGTTACACCAGGCTTAGGCATTGCATTTTTTACCGTTATGGTAATATGCCAAATGATGGCTGCTCATTCATTTGATCCACGCCTTTTATGGGATTCACCTAAAAATAAATCATCAGAGACTAAAACATGACCGAAACTGCCCAAGTAACAGATGAACCAAGAATCTCTGCTATCTGGATTATTCCAGCCATAGCGCTTTTTGTCGGCGTGTGGATGCTTTATCAATATCAAGCAAATAAAGGCCCAACTATATATATTGAGATGCCGCAAGCCGAGGGCATTATTGCGGGTAAAACAGAAATAAAAGTGCGCAGTGTAAAAATAGGGCAAATAGACAGCGTTCGTTTATCCGACTCCCAAGACAGTGTGATTGCACGGGCTCAAATAGATAAAAGCTATGAAGACTTACTTACCGACGACGCAAAAATATGGGTGGTAAAACCACGTATAGATGAAACCGGCATAAGTGGAATGAGTACTTTACTCTCTGGGGTATATTTAGAATTTGCACCGGGCGAAAGCAATACACTGAAAGAAAATTTCACCCTGCAAGAAGAACCTGCATTAATAGGCAAAGACGTGCAAGGTGGTCGCTTTAAACTACTTAGTTATAACGCAGAAGTACTTGATGTTAGTACCGGAATATTTTTTAAGAATTATAAAATTGGCCAAATAGAAACCGCCACATTTGATTGGGAAAACCAAGCAATGAAGTACGGTATATTTATAAAAGCGCCTTACCAAAACTTAATTACCAACAACTCGATTTTTTGGGTCAACGCTGGTATAGAAATTGATTTATCTGCTGATGGCATAAATATTAATACAGGCTCTTTAAGTAAGCTTTTAAAAGGCGGAATTTCAGTTGGCTTACCCGATAACCAAACACCGGGGGAAATAGCTAACGATGGCCACAATTTCTCACTTAGCCAAAGCTATAAAGAAGCACTAGAAGAACGCTTTTACGACTTTGACTATTACATAATAGATTTTGAACAATCAATTAGAGGCCTCAAACCCGGTGCCCCTGTTGAATATCGTGGTATTCGCATTGGTACAGTAGTTGAAGCGCCTGCAAACATAATTGTTAATGGTAAACCTGCTCACTTTAAAAGTGCAAACACGTCAGTACCTGTTCTTATAAAAATAGAGTACGGGCGTATTTATCACCACAGCGCAACAGCTAAAGACTTTTGGAAAGAAAGCTTAAAAGGCTGGATAGAAATTGGCATGCGCGCCTCTTTAAAGCCCGGAAATCTTTTAACTGGTGCAGTTTATGTTGATTTTGATATGTACCCCGATGCCCCAGAAGCGGAGTTTGAAAAACTGGGCCAGTATACCGTTTTTCCTAGTATATCGAGCGGAATTACCGTACTTGCCGACCAGGTTTCTGATGTATTAAACAAAGTTAATAATTTAAAAGTTGAAGAAAGCTTAGCCCAAATACAAGTTGCCTTTGCCGACTACCAATCTCTTGCAAATGAAATGCGCACACTATTAAATGAAAAAGATACTCAAAATTTACCCGGTGATATAAATCGTAACTTTGCAAAAATGACCAAAAGCATGGAGCAATTTGAAGTGACCATGCGACAATTTGATAAAACAATGGCGAGTTATCAGGCTGGATCTGAATTTCATCATCAATTACAACAAACACTGCGTGAATTTAAGCGCTTAAGTGAAGAAATACAACCTTTGACACGCGGCTTAAATGAACAACCAAACATGCTAATTTTTGACAAATCACTGCCCGCAGATCCAATACCAAGGAGGCAATAATGAAAACCCTATTAATCATAACAAGTTTGCTTTTAGTATTGTCGGGCTGTAGCTCAGCAATACAAAATGCGACTCAGTATTACCAATTTGAACAGCCTATTGATTCATCATCACGAAATGTTAGTGAAACCAACTCACAGTTGAGAGTACAAACAGTTGTTTTAAGAGGCGCATTAAACAACTTAGGCATAGCGATGAAAATTGATAATAATCAAATCCACGCTGCAAATTATCATTTATGGGGCGAGTCTCCTGACGTTATGCTTACTGCCACTGCCCAACAAACTTTATTTAAAAATATGCCCTCTTGGATGGTTATTAAAGGGCTACCTGTAATAACCGAGCTTGATCAGCAAACATTTTATGAGCTTGAGTACGAAATTCACCACTTTAATGGTGATATGCAAGGCAATGCTGATATCTCTGGACTATGGCGCTTATATTATACTCACCCAGAAACCGGCCGCCGCTTGATTAGTGTGCATAACTTCTCACGCCTAGTGCCCATAAAAGACGACGGCTACGACGGTTTAGTAGCCACGCTTGAGCAAACGTGGCTAAACATAAACTTAGATGTAGCCAAAGCAATAGAACAAGCACGACTTTAATAACCATATATATCAATGGCGGTTTTATCATCACTAATAACCGCCTTGCCTACCCTGTTAAAATCTAACTTTAATAATAGACACTAATAAACATTGTTATTATCTGTATCACCATTTGCAGCAACGCGTTTTTTTATTCAGACTTCACCATGCTTACAGCACTACGTTCTCGTTGTAACTTAATGAACTTTGGAGTTATGCAATTACCTTACACATTAATAGCAGCATCGCTGGCTGTTATGAGTTTTAAAGCATGAGATAAGTACTTTGTAGATATTGAAATAAATAAAAAACCCCAATGTATCAGTACATTGGGGTTTTATTTTTTGACTTATTTATCAATCTTATTTTTGTAACTTAATGCCATTGTAATAAGCGTCAAGTGTAGTGATTTTTGTTTGATTTGGTAAATCAGCAAAGTCACTTTCAATAAACTTAGTACCGCGCAGCTGCACATTTAAACGCGCTGCTTGTGGGTTTAGCATAGTTTGCTTGTAGTACTGTTTTATATCTGCAAGCGTTACTTTTTCTACTTCATTGATCAACTTTTGTTTTGAGTCAAAACTAAAGTTTTCTCGGTACCAATCATTAATTAAAGGACCCATTTCATCATTTAAGTTTTTAGGTTGCTCTTTAAGTGACACCAAAGTCGCATTTTTAAGCTGTAAAAATGTGTCTTCTGTCATGTTATCAAGCTCAACCGCGTACTCTTTTTTGAACTGGTCGAAGCGAGCTTGTACTTCTTTAGGCCCTTTTACAGGGGTTTGTATGAACAAACCAACAGCAGAATAATCTTCGATTGAGCTTGCAATAGCACCTACTGCATAAGCGAGTTGTTCTTCTGTTCGCATTTTGTCAAATGCGATTGTTCTAAAGTGATCGCGTAATACAGCAGCCTGAGCCTTTTGTTTGTAACCCGGTATTGGGTGAACGGTCATATCAACCACGGCAACATCGGCTACATCTATATCCTTTTGTAATACTAACGTTTCACCCGGTTGCGGCAACCACGCTTTACTACGAGCAAACTCGCTCACCGTATGATTTTTAGGTAAAACAGCTATGAGCTCGCCTGCTATTGATTCTATATCTTGCTGGTTATAATTACCGTAGCTAAATACACGCAAATCATTATTAGAAAATGTAGCTTGTTGTAACTTTGTTAAGTCAGCAACACGTAATGATTTTGCAGTTTTGATTAATTCATCGGTATCAAAGCTACCCGTACGAGTTAGCTTAGAGTAAGCACCAAAGGCTTGAGCATAAGGAAATTGCTTTTGTTGATTCAATAAGTCACGCGTGTAACGGTCAATAGCTTGCTCGAACGCTTGCGAAGTAGCCTTAACGTTTAATCCACTCAAAGCCTGTTTAAGCAATACATCTTGCTTATCAGTGAACCCATTAAGTGATAATACAAGCCCATTACTTGGTGCTAGTCTAACGCCCATACCCGCTACAGCAGCTTCAGTGCTTAATTGGCTTTGCTGAATGTTGTATAAATCTGCCCAAACAGAGTAAAGCACTTCAGCACTTATGTCGCTCAGACCCGGTTGTGTATTTATATAAACCTCAACGAGCCCTTTAGGTTGCTCAGCAAATTTTTGACTTGCTTGACGCCATACTTTTACACCCTGCTTATCGAAAACAAGCTCTGGGTGTTTTTGCTCTTTAAATTCAGCCGTTTTAATTGCAAAACTTTCAGGTAATAAGTTGTTCACACTAGGAAGCGCTAATTTAAACTCACTTGGCTTATTCCAGCTTGCTATTTCATCATCACTAATGTCATTTATGCGGTATTTGCCGTCGTAAAAGTATAATTGAGAGTCTGTTTCTTCTTGTTGTGAAATGTACCAAATACGTAGCGAATCTGCATTAAGCTGGTTTAGCACATTGTTAACAGCGTCGGCATCAAATTTTGCATAGTGGTAAGGTGCGTTAATCGTGTGATTAAGCGGGTAAACCTGCATGCTACCCGTAAGAGCACTTACATAGTTAAACTCGTCGCCCTTTTCTAAAAATGTAAATTGGTTATTAAGCGAGGTACGTATTTCGTTAAAGTACTTGCTATTAACCCCTTCTTTTTTTATTAAATCAATGTATTGCATAACCAGTGCAACAATTGCTTCGCGGTTTTGCATACCTAAATCAGTAAGCTCAATATCGACCGTTAAGGCACCATAGTTTGCATATTGTGTAGGAGAGGCTGATGCCCCTAGCTGCGAAACCCAGCCCTTATCTCTTAGTATTTGTGCTGGGCTACCCGGCATTTCATTGCTTAATAAATATGAAACAAAACGGTTAGGTTTAACAGCAAACTCATCACTGTTGTTGGTAATTGTAAAATCAAGTTTTAACTGTTTTACATCTTCATTTGGCGAGTAAAATACGCGTTTACCGCCCGCTTTATCAAAATCTAAATTAGCAGTAACACTTGGCTTTTCAATGTTTTTATTTTTAATGTCAGTGAAGTATTTTTGCGCTTTTTGTTCCATATCGGCTATTGGCAAATTAGAAATAAGTGCGACTTTCATAATATTTGAAGAATAATATTTATTGTAAAAATCAACGGTTTCTTGATGAAGCGAACTACCTTCTTTATCGCCTAGTGTTTCTAGGTTACCAATTAAAAAGCGATTAGCTGGATGCTCGCCCATCATTTTACGCGCTAATTTAAATTGGCCAAAGAAGTCCAGTTCGCGGCGCATAGACCACTCAGCATTCACTGCGTTTTTTTCTTTTTCTGTGTATTCTGGATATAACTTGGGGGCTTTAAAAAAGTCAGAAAAACGGTCGAGTCCTTCGTCAAACGCATCGTTGTTTATTTTGAACATGTAGTTTGTAATTTCGAGCCACGTGTAGGCGTTGTGCGCTCCGCCATTTTTGGTCATGAAATCTGAATACCCTTTTGTATCAGGGTAACGTTCTGTGCCTAAAAATAGCATATGCTCTAAGTAATGCGCCATACCCTGCTGAGACATAGGATCATGTAGTAAACCCACCCCCACACTTAGTGAAGCAGCAGATTTTTCTGCGCTTGGATCAGACACTAAAATAACCTCAATTTCGTTAGCAAGCTTTAGTGTTTTATATTCTCTATTATCATTTGGGCTAACCACTAAAGTGTCTGATAGTAACGAGGCTTGTGGCGAGGTTGCTACTGATGAAGATGTATTCGAGCAACCGCTGAGAACAGCGAGTGCGATGGCACTGAGACAAATAATTTTTTTCATTTTATTTCCATTAAAAGCATGATGCAAAAAAGGTTATGCTAATTCAAAAGCAGGTTTGATAATATAAACTAACACTTTGTACTGAATACTTTCTAGCAGTTAACGCTTTTTTGTGTAACACATTGTGAAAAATGTCTGCATACTGACTAAAACAATAACAAGGAACTACAATGGAAAAAATAATAATACTTGCCATGTTTGTGCAAGTCACCCTGTCTTTGGCTGTAATGATTATTATGGGGAGAAGACGCTTTGCAGCAGCTAAAAATAAACAGTTAAACTTAAACGACTTTGCAACGATGCGATTAGATAACGCAGGTGACCATGTAAGGGTTGCGGATAGAAACTTTACTAACCAGTTTGAAATACCCGTTTTATTTTACGCCGGTTGCTTGTTAGCTTTGCAATTAAACAGTGCAAGCGTTGTGGTTGCAATTTTGGCCTGCGTATTTGTAATAACACGCATATTACATAGCATTATTCATTTAGGATCAAATAACGTAAGAGCTCGATTTAACGTGTTTTTAATTGGCTGCGTGTCTGTATTTGCGATGTGGCTTGCGATGATTTGGCGGCTATTTATTTAATATAGGGCGCAGCTATATAATAGCTGCGCTGTTTATATTGCTCTGAATGAGGTTACTTCTTCTTTTTAAGGCGTGGAACAGCTAGTAAAAAAGCACTCAGTAACCATATTAGTGCTCCACCCGAGCTACCATCTGAGCTACCAGAGTTATCCGCGTCAATCAGTGTATTTTCAACAACGGTCAATCCGGCTGCCGAATTAGGATCGTCATCTAATACTGTAACGCTTTGGATTGTTACTAAATTAGCACTACTAATAGACACATCACTGCTCGCACATTGCTCTGTTGTTATATCGACTACTGGTGTTTCACCGCAATGAACAAGGGCCGCAATTTTATCAAGCGTTTCCTGACTTTCTGCTGTGATTTGTCCAAACACTGTAAACCCACCATTTTGCGTATCAAGTGCCGCACCTCCCCCACTATTATTAGCCATATTAAAAAACCACTGGCTAGTAGCACTATTAGGGTTGCCCCCTAACTTAGCCATGGCAATAGTACCTTTAACATTAGAAAATACAGGTTCATTGATAACAGCAGGTTTAGTTGTTATTGGGTCAAGTGTGTCTGAAAATGTAAAACCACCGCCTTGAATTACAAAATTGTCTATTGAACGATGAATAACTGTTTCATTGTATGAGTCATCTTGCACATAACTTAAAAAGTTTTCTACGGTTTTTGGTGTTTGCTGGTCAAATAAATTAATCTCAATTGTGCCTTGGCTAGTTTGCATTTCGACTATGGTTGCATGGCTAGCAAAGCTTAATGAAGCGAGCAATGAACACAGTAAACGTTTTTTCATGTTAGTTCCTATTATTATAGTTATTTAAAAATAAGTTTTGTTTAGGTTAATGCTACACACTAAGAAAATCGATAGCATTAAGATAGTTGATACAAATTAGACCGTTCTGGTAACATTTCAATTACACAATATTGATTTATATTTTCTATGAATATGTAAACCGAGTAAATGTTTAACTTTGCTCATTGCTAATTATTAAATAACAGAGATAACGGATACACATGACACACACACCACACACAATTTGCGACTTTGGCCTACACAAAGGCGAAGCATACACCAAACTCCCAGCAAGCTTTTTAAATTGGATGGTTGCTACAAAACACGAAAAGTCACATTACGCTAGCCAAGAACTCAAACGCAGGGAAAATGCGGCTACGAGTCGTAATTAGCCAAAAATATAAATATCTGCCTTTTTTATATTTCAAACTAGTTTAAACTAGCCACCTACAACATTAAGTACAACTTAATACACAGGTATTTTATGCGCATAATTTTTATTTTTTCGATCATTTTGGGTGTACTGGGATGCACATCTGCCACAACTAATGAAAAAACATCTTCTACACAATACTTAACCGTTCTTCATACTAACGATAATCATGGTCGCTTTTGGCATAACGAAAAAGGCGAATACGGTATGGCTGCTCGCAAAACACTACTGGATCAATTACGTAGTGAAGCGAAAATAAAAGGTCATGCCGTTTTACTGCTATCAGGTGGCGACATAAATACAGGTATACCAGAATCTGATTTACAGCATGCAGAGCCTGACTTTAAAGGGATGTCTTTACTCGGCTACGATGCAATGGCATTAGGTAATCATGAATTTGATAACCCACTTAGTGTTTTAGCCAAGCAACAAAACTGGGCTAATTTCCCTCTCTTATCGGCTAATATAGTGGAAAAGTCGTCAGGTAAGAACGCTTTTGACGCCTATAAAATATTTGAAAAAAATGGCTTAACTATTGCTGTGATTGGTTTAACTACAACCGATACAGCAAAAATAGGAAACCCTCAGTACATTGGCCACTTAGAATTTAAAGACCCTGTTCCTGTAACAGCCAACCTAGCTAAAGAGATAAAAGCAAAATACAACCCAGACATTACTATTGCTGTTACTCACATGGGTCATTTTATTGATGCTAAACATGGCATAAACGCACCGGGCGATGTAACACTTGCTCGCTCATTGCCTGCTAATACGCTTGATATGATCATAGGTGGCCACTCACAAGAGCCTGTGTGTATGGCATCAGAAAATGTAAACGATGATAGTTTTAAACCTGGCTTAGCTTGTAATCCTGATCAGCAAAATGGCACGTGGATAATGCAAGCCCACGAGTGGGGAAAGTACGTTGGTAAGGCTGAGTTCAAATTAGAAAATGGTGAATTGAGCCTACTTGATTATAAATTAATGCCAGTTAATTTATATGTAGAAAAAACACAAGCTGACGGCACATTAAAAGAGGTACTTGCGAACGAATATATTAAGCCAGACCCGTCATTAAAAGCGTTTTTAGCTAAATACCAAGCGATTGGTGCTAAACAAATTGAGGGGACTATTGGCTCTGTTGATGCAAGATTAGAAGGTGATAGAAACAAAGTACGCTATCAACAAACAAACCTTGCTCGCGTTATCATCCAAGCACAAATGAATGTAGTAGGTGCAGATTTTGGGTTGATCAGTGGCGGTGGTATTCGCAGCTCAATAGATGCTGGTGAAATAAGCTATAAAGACATATTAAAAGTTCACCCTTTTAAAAACCGTATAACGTATATGGATTGGCAAGGTGCTGAACTATGGGACTACTTAAATACAGTAACAAGCTTCCCGGCAGACGCTGGTGCTTACTTGCAATATCACAAGCTTTCGTTTGAACGCAAAAATGGTAAGCTTATAAACGTATTTATTGACGGTAAACCGTTCGATAAAAGTAAAACATACCGCATGAGTTTAAATAGCTATAACGCATCGGGCGGTGATGGTTACCCAACTATAAATACGCTAGAGGGTTTTGTTAGCACTGACGAAACTGACGCCCAAGCACTTAAAACATTTATATCGCAACATAGTCCAATAAAAGCGGCTGAGTTTGCTCCTAAATAAACACAGTTGATAATAGGGAGGTGATATTACTTCCCTATTATTTCAATATTTCCCTTTGCAATATTTATGAGCCCGTAGCTGTGCAGACGAGAGCGAGAGCCTTCTCCATATGCTTTTGGAGGGTAATAAATTTCTTTTTCTTCAGGATATTCATTCAAAACGTCGTCAAGCGAAGCCCTTATTTCACTCAACGTTTTTTCAAGGCTATTATTGAAGTTTGGTCGCTTCCTTATCGTATGCCCTAGCTCTGTTAATCGGGAAAAATACTTGTTGGCAAGTTCAATAAGCTCATCGGGTACATTTTTATTATGATTTAAAATGACATCACTATTAGCTGAACAATATTCAACAAGGGCTAGGTAAAAACACAATGGTTTATTAGCTAATTGAACGCTGTGCTCTTTATTATAACTATGTGAAAGTGTTTTATTGCGTAAATCAATTATGACCGCCAAAGGCATTGGCATTGATGCAGCAGAGTTAATACTCTTGTTTAAGCTTACATTGTTTTTCTTACTGTCTACCACTTTTAACCACACAGCAACAAAGAGACTGATAAGTAAAAAAAACAAAAAAAAGATTTTATTACTAGGTGTCAAGTAATGCTCATCTACACTAAAAATAATATTCACAGGGCCTTCACTCGTCGCTAAGCTACTGATAAATTGCTTTGCCTTTAAATCGCTGTGAGCAATCTCGCCTGTACTAATATCGATGACACGCAAGTTACTCATTCTTAGATAACTATTTAGTGAGTCAATATAGCCAACTAAAGCATCTTTATTACCTGCATGCTTATACAGTTCATTTGGCAAATCGAGTAATGGTAAATCTAGTGCAATTTGTTTTTCAATTTGGACCTTTTGCTGCTCGCTAACACGCTCTGTTTTATTAATCATAGATATATAAAACACTAAAGAAAGCATTAAAAAAACACACGAAGACACTGCAGAAAATTTAAGCCTACTCATTATTTTCACCTACCTTAAAAACAGCTGTATTATTCTCACATTGCCAAAAGGGCGAAACATTTTGATAATAATGAAGTTCTTGGTCTTTAGACATAGCCATTAGGTGTTCTTGTACAGCACATAACAAATCTGTGTTGTTTTGTTGCATTTTCAAGTACCAACGTGTGCCTGTTATGTTATTGCTTAATGGGGTGATATAGTTTTTCGAGAAACGGTCTTTATCGTTTTCTTTCCAAAACGACGCAATAATATCTACTTTACCGTTGGCTAATAAATCTCGTAGTTCATTATGAGAACTTGCGTACAAAATATTTAAATTTGCAATATTTATATCGAGATCTTTAAAGACCTGTTTTGGAAGAATATGGCCAGAGCGACTTGTTGGGTAATCAAGCAGTCCTATTTTTTTGTCTAAAAAATAAGACTTTGAAATAATTGGCTTTTCTTTTGAAGATATAAAAAATGCAGTGTAATCAGAAAAACCAACAACGGGCATATAATCATAGGTAGATTCAGCTTTAAAAGCCGCCATAATGTTGTTTTTTGCGAGTATAAGGTCTGCAATCCCTTTACCTACAAACTCTAAACTGTCTGATGTTTTATACCCCCAATACCCTACAACTACTCCGTACTGTTTAGCAACGACATTATCATCACACAACTTCTGAGTAAGTTGCACTGCAATATTTTTAGAGGGTGTAAATACAATAAGCTCATTATCGTTTGCGGTCGCTGTTGTACGACATGTTGTTGATGTTTCAATAAGTACAGGAAAAGCGAGTTCATCGTCATTTACAATTAATTGACCACACACCCAAGCAAAAACTATTACTATAAACAAAAATGTAACAATTGAAGTTTTTTGCAATACCGTATTTTTAATATTCAAGCTAAAGACATCCTAAAATACATTACTTATTCATTTGAACAATTTTAATTACTTATTACAACAAGTAATTTTACCTATAGATACTAAGGCACTGATTTATAATGAATATGAATAAGAAATTATGAATTTTATTGAGTCCTTCCTAATTTCAACAAAAGTAAGGACAATTGACCTTATTACAACGCAGCAACACCAGTCCAAATTAATTAGGGAACCTTAATGCGTATCAATGTAAAATATTCGATAACGTCAGCGCTTTTAATAGGTGCCATTTTTACAAGTAGCGATTCACTTGCTTGGGGCCAAAACGGTCACCGGGTTGTAGGTAAAATTGCTGAATCTCATATAACAGACACCACAAAGTCAGCTATTAAACCATTCTTAGCGGGTGAATCACTTGCACAGGTTTCAACTTGGCCTGACGAGATGCGCTCAAACCCGGGGAAATTTTGGCAAAAGCAATCTTCTCGTTGGCACTACATTAACGCCTCACCTAACAAGTCCTTCAAAATCAATCACGACCATACAAACAACAAAGAGTCGGTTAGCAATATTCTTGAAGGCATCCACTATTCTATAAAAACACTCAAAGATAAAAACAGCAGCCTAGATGCAAAGCAATTTAGTTTACGTTTTTTAGTTCACTTGGTTGGTGATAGCCATCAACCCTTCCATGCAGGAAGAAGCGAAGATAGAGGCGGAAACCGTATTAAAGTGTCGTTTTTTGGTCAAGATACAAACTTACACAGCTTGTGGGATACTAAATTAGTTGAAAACGAAAACTTATCATTTACTGAGTACGCGCAGTTTATAAATACTAATAACAGTGAACTAATTGCAGAATATTTAGAAAGTACACCAACTACTTGGATTGAAGAATCTCATAATTTAGCAAATGCACTTTATAAATCTACAAATGAAGAAGTTGGCTACAGCTATGTTTATAAAAATACACCTATCGTAAAAACACGTCTGCTACAAGCAGGTGTTCGATTGGCTGGTTTGTTAAACGCACTGTTTGACCCTTCAGCTAAAGAGCTAGAAACAGCGTTAAAAAAAGTATCTATGTAATTTTTGACACATAAAACCTACACACGGGGATTTTTTGTAAAAGCTTGTTTTACATTTCACAAGTTTGTCATAAAACATCGGTAGTATGAGTTCGCTAATAGAGTGATTACTCAAAAAAAGGTAAAAAATAGTCAAAATTTGTACTATTTATTAAAAAAACATTGCAGTTGTATTTTATTTGTAACAAACAATTGGGGTACAATAGCGATGGTTTTTAAAATATAAACCTGCATTTAGTTTATTTTTTGAAAACCAAAAAATAAAAATATAAAAATTTAATTATTAACTACACGGGAAAATTAAATGAAAACTCAAATACGCAAAACGGCCCTATCACTTGCTATCGCAGCATGTGTTGGTGTTAGTGGCGCTGCATTCGCTAGTGACACAACCTCGTCGGTAAAAGGTCAAATTTTTGGCCCGAATGGTAATCCAGCAGCGAATACTAAACTTATACTTGTTCACGAACCTACAGGCACACGCAGAGTTGTTACAACTAATGACACTGGTACTTACAATGCAACAGGCCTTCGTGTTGGTGGCCCTTACAAAATAACAATCGATTCTGATGTGTATCGTGATGTCCAAATCGAAGATGTCTACCTTTCTTTAGGCGAAACAAGACAAATAGATCAACAGCTTTCCAGTACTGCTATGGAGTCTATTGTTGTAACTGGATCGCCTGTAATATTTAACTCATCAGCAAATGATTCGTACTTCGGCCAAGAGGCAATAACAACTACTCCTAGTATCGGTCGTGACATTAAAGATATTGTAAGAAATAATCCTTTGGTTGTAATCCAGCCAGGTAGCGAAAGTTCAATGACGATAGCTGGTTCAAATCCTCGAACTAACTCAATCACAATTGACGGTATACCACTTAATGACGACTTTGGCCTAAACGGAAACGGTTACCCTACACAACGTAATCCTTTCCCTCTAGACGCTTTAGATCAGGTGTCAGTCTCTGTTGCTCCAATTAACGCTAAGTCAAGCGGCTTTACTGGCGGTAATGTGGACGCAGTATTTAAGTCGGGTACTAACGAGTTACATGGTAGTGTGTTTTATGAAAAATTAAGTAGCGATTGGGCTGGCACCCCAAAAGATTCAAGCGGTAATGACCTTGAGCTTGATTTTGAAGAGAAGAACTACGGAGCATCTTTTGGTGCACCTATCATCAAAGATAAATTATTCTTCTTTGGTGCCTATGAAAAGTTTGAATCTCCACAGCAACTTGAATATGGTGTTGGCGGTTCTAGTGTTGGTACTAACAAAACAACTGTAACTACTGCTGATTTAGAAGCAGTTAGAGCAATTGCAAATAATGTATACGGCGTAAGTGACATCGGTGAATCAGACGTTCAACCTCAATTAAACGATGAAAAATACATTGCTAAAATTGACTTAAACATTAATGATTTTCACCGTGCTAACTTTGTTTACATGCACAGCGAAGGTAACAGTACTCGTAATATGACGAGTAGTAATAGAGAACTAAGATTAAGCAGCCACTGGTACAACAACCTGCAAAAACTTGATAACTATAGCTCAACTTTATATTCTGATTGGACTGACGAATTTTCAACACAAATTAGCGTAACTAAAAAATCAGTTAGCACTGGTGCAATATCTTTAGGTAGCGACTCTAATTTAGGTGATATCACAGTTCAAAACTTAGACGTTGATGGTGATGGAGAAGATGGTTCAATTGCTTTTGGTTCAGATGAATTTCGCCATTCTAACTCATTAGCGAATGACCTTTTTAGTGTTCAGTTTGATGGTACATATTTACTAGATGAACACACAATTGAATTTGGTGTTAAATACGACGTTTTAGATATTGAAAACCAATTTTTACCTGCTTCTAAAGGTGTTATTGCATTTGCTAGCTTAGAAGATTTTGAAAACCAAATCGCTTCAAGATACAAATATGAAAATGGCAGTGGTAACAACCCTTCAGCTGTAATAGCAAAGTTTTCTCGTAAAGATATTGCCTTTTACATTAATGATACATGGGATTATAGCGACGACTTAATCTTATCTGCCGGCTTGCGTTATGAACGCTTAGGATCTGATGACGAGCCTAATTATAACGAAGGGCTAGAGACTCGAACTGGTTTTAGTAATACTAATAATCTAGACGGCGTAGACATACTTTTACCTCGTGTGGGATTTACTTATACCTTAAATGACGATGTTACTCTTCGAGGTAGTGCTGGTCGTTATGCCGGTGGTAACCCAAATGTATGGATATCTAATTCATACTCAAATGATGGTATTAGCAAGCAATCTTTTGCACCAAGAGATCCCATATCTATCCCTTCTACAGCCTTAAACACTCCAATACCTGAAGCAATAGATGCTGTAAATTCAGGTACACGTGGTTCTACATCAAACTTTATTGATCCCAATTTTGAAATTCCTTCACAATGGACTTTCATGCTAAATAGTGATGTAAATTTAGATATTCCATACATTGGAGAAGGTTTCGCTTGGACTACAACTGCTATTTACACCAAGAAAGAAAATACTGCTGAGTGGATAAATGCTGCACTATTACAAGATGGTGATGTTGTAGGTTCAACAATTGATGGTGCCCTACCGTTTTATGACACGCGTGAACTAGAAATAATGCTTACAAACGCTGATGATAATGGACGTTCTATTATTCTTAGTACAGGTATTTCAAAGTCTTGGGAGAATGGCTTTAAGTTTGATGCATCATATACAAATCAGGATATAACCGACGGAAATCCAGGTAGCTCATCAACAGCACGCAGTAATTATCGTTTTGGTCATTTCGGAGACCATCAGCAAACTCAAGTTGGTGTTTCACCATACGAAACTGAACACAGATTTGTTGTTAATCTAGGTTACACTGCTGAATTCATTGAAAATTATAAAACTAAATTCAATTTATTCATTGAGCGCAATTCTGGTTCTGCTTACAGCCAACTATCTAGTTTAGAGAATCTAACTGGTGGACGCTTCTTTAACCAAGATCTAATCCAACCTTCTGGTTTTGGTTCAACATTTGGTGGCAACTACTTAGCATACGTACCTACAGCTAACGATCCTAATGTAATCTATGCTGACGGGGTTAGTGAAGCTGATGTTTTAGCTCATTTTGAAGAGCTTGGTCTATCAGGTTCTGCTGGTGGGTTCGCTGAAAGAAGTCAGGGCAAAACACCTTGGGTAACGACCATGGATTTATACGTTTCTCAAGAAATACCTGGTTTCGCTGATGACCACCGTGGCGAATTTTACTTTGTTGTTGATAATTTATTAAATCTTATCGACTCATCAAAAGGTAAAGTTTACCGTCAGGATAACAACTCTAGAAGTGTTATTGAACTAGATATTGATGAAGCTACTGGTAAGTACATCATTGGTAACCCTATAAATGATGATTTTACTTTTGAAGCTGAAGATTCAACATACAAAATAAAATTAGGTGTACGTTACACTTTCTAATCTAAATTGTTAGATTAGTTAAAATTATAAAAGCCCATCATTTGATGGGCTTTTTTATGCCTGTAATTTATTTTTTAGCTTATTAAGTACACTTACTAATAAACCTTGTTCATACGTATTTAACGAAGCCAATAGTTCTTTTTCCCACTTTAACGCCTCGGGTACTATTTTTTTATACATCTCCTTTCCAGCTTCACTCAATGAAAGCATGGCTGCGCGCTTATCCTCTGAATTAATTTGAGTTATTAGCAACTTTTTTTCTACTAATATTTTTATTGCACGCGACACAGTCGATTTATCCATATTTGCCTGTGTACATAAATTTTTAGCATTACTTTGACCAAATTGCGCTAAATTCGCCAAAATTCGCCATTGAGGTATCGTTAAGTCAAATTTGGTCTGGTATACCTTAGCAAGGTCATTACTTACCAAACCTGCTACATTAATTAGCTGATATGCTAAAAAGGTGTCTAAATCCAGTTTCATTGTTATCCCGTTAAATAGGTTTACTGGCTGTTCATTTATATTTACATACACATTCATAGAGCAATTTGAAATTACTCTCACTTGAGAGTATCTTAACTTAAATAAATAAAACATAAAACTAGCCTTCTCTCACAGGAGTCAGTAATGGCAGAACAGTTAAAGTACATGACCGGTTTTGGTAATGAGTTTGAAACCGAAGCGCTACCCGGTGCCTTGCCTATAGGGCAATTTACTCCTCAAAAGGTTAAGTACGATCTTTACACTGAACAATTTAGCTCTACAGCATTTACTGCGCCTAGAGCAGCTAACCGCAGAACATGGCTGTACCGCTTACGCCCTTCGGTAGTGCAAGGTGATTACACCGCTGTTGATAACGGCTTGATTCGAACTGCACCTATAACTGAAGCCGTAACACCTCCGACTATGCTTCGCTGGAACCCCGTGGAAATTCCTACAAAGCCAACTGATTTTCTAGATGGACTCATAACAATGGCTGCTAACGGCAGTGCTAATGGGCAATCTGGCATCGGTATTCATGTTTATGTTGCTAACAAGTCTATGGTCGATCGCTACTTTTACAACGCTGACGGTGAAATGCTATTTGTACCCCAACAAGGCGAGCTACTCCTGCATACAGAATGCGGTAAGCTCTGTGTAAAACCAGGTGAAGTTGCAGTCATACCCCGAGGGATGAAGTTTTCTGTTGATTTAATACAATCAACGGCCCGTGGTTATATCTGCGAAAACTATGGTCATGCTTTAGAGCTTGCAGAGCGAGGCCCTGTTGGTGCAAACGGCTATGCCAACGACCGTGACTTTCAATACCCAGTTGCAGCTTTTGAAGATAAAGAAGGTGATTTTGAACTGGTGTCAAAATTTAATGGCAACTTATTCAGCTGTGAGATTAAGCATTCCCCTTTCGATGTTGTTGCATGGACAGGTAATAGCGCGCCTTATAAATACGATTTATCGCGATTTAATGTAATGAACACAGTAAGCTTTGACCATCCTGATCCTTCTATATTTACCGTTTTAACCTCGCCATCAGCTACTGAAGGAATGGCTAATGTTGATTTTGTTATTTTTCCACCGCGTTGGATGGTTGCTGAAAACACTTTTCGTCCGCCCTACTATCATCGTAATATCATGAGTGAATTTATGGGGTTAATTGAAGGTGTATATGATGCAAAAGAGCATGGCTTTGTGCCAGGTGGGGCAAGTTTACATAACTGTATGTCTCCGCATGGACCTGAAGCGGATGTATTTGAAAAAGCATCTAATGCGGAACTTGTTCCACAAAAATACGAAAATACCTTAGCGTTTATGTTTGAATCCCGTTATGTCATTTCACCGACTAAATACGCATTAGAAGGTAAAGAACGTCAACCAAATTACACAGATTGTTGGCGAACAATTAAAAAACACTATTCAGCCAACAAGGATTAATTATGAAGCTTTACAGTTATTTTCGATCATCAGCTGCATACCGAGTGCGTATTGCGTTAAACCTAAAAAAAATTGACCATGAGTTGGCAATTGTAAATCTTTTAAAATCAGAGCAGCTTGAGGAAGGTTACCTAACACTAAACCCACAAGGGCTTTTACCAGCCCTTGAAACAGATGAAGGTGTACTTGGTCAATCATTAGCTATTTTAGAATGGCTTGATGAAACATACCCACAGTCACCATTAATTAGCGGCTCTGCTTGGCAAAAAGCCCAAATAAGAAATTTAAGTTTTGCAATAGCGTGTGATATTCACCCAGTGAATAATTTGCGAGTACTTAAGTATTTATCGAATGAATTAAAAGTAGACGATGATGCTAAAAACACCTGGTACAAACATTGGGTTGAAGTAGGCTTTGATAAAATAGAAATACTACTTGGAGACGAAGATTACTGTATTGGGAACAATCCAAGCCTTGCTGATGTTTGCTTAGTACCTCAGGTATTTAATGCTATTCGTTTTAACGTGGATATGAGTCGATATCCAAAAATTGCAGCTATTTATGAACGATGTAATAAATTAGCTGCGTTTAATGATGCCGCACCGCAAAATCAACCCGATGCGACCTAAATACTGTTGAGCTTAACTTTTGAGCGCGCTATGAATAATCGTAACGTGTTCAATTAAATCTAAACCCAAATCCGTTAAGTAACCGCCATCTGGGCTATCTATAACGCCTTTATCGAATAATCGTTGTGCTGCTTCTATCAAGCTTGTTTCTGCGTCAGAATGTAATTTGATACCCTGCATTTTGCTATCAAGCGGAAACTTTGCAAGTAATGTGAATTCATCTATCATCAGCTGATTAAATTTCATGTGTGTGTACCTTTTATTGTTCTGTTTATTTTTTAGTGTGTAATATTACACTAGCATGTTTTTTAGTATTACGTACTATTTTTAAAGTCAATTGTAGGAGAATATTATGCGCCAATTAATAATTCTATCCGCCTGTTTTTTAAGCTTATCACTCTCGTTATTTTGTAATGCCGAGCCGCATAACAGCCGCACTTTTGTGAACGCAAGTCAGTTAAATCAGCACCAAACAATGTGTTGGTACGACGACAAACGCTATAGTGAAGGCGCATTAATTAGCGTTGATACGTTCAATTTACTGTGCGGTGCCAAAAACCCCAACCAAACCAATAGCGCATTAATGTGGCTTAAGCTCAATGAGCAAGGGAAAGTTATTTACCCAAATCGACCTAAAAAGATTACAGTGAAATAGCCTGCTTATTGTATTTAAGCTACAATATGCATAGTTTAAATAAGCAGTATGGCTATGGATAATCAACCTAAAAACCCACTACATGGGATCACACTAGAACAAATATTGGTCGAGTTAGAGCAGAGACTTGGCTGGAAAACGCTGGGCGAACAAGTAAAAATTAAATGTTTTACGGATGCACCAAGCATAAAATCTAGCTTAAAATTTTTACGCAAAACCCCTTGGGCCAGAGACAAAGTTGAAGCGTTATATATTCATACAATAAATAACAAACCACTTCGCAAACCAAAAAGCGCACCTCGTAAAACAACAAACAAGGCTCCAGATACAACTGACTTTGTTTGGCCATCAATAAAAAAGTAAAAATATAAATAAAGGCGCACTTTAATGCGCCTTTATATTTTAGTTTTACTAAATTTCCTTACTGATCACATTAAGCGATGCTGGCTGTATTTCAACCACAAGCCTATCAGCCGTTTTCACTTCGCCATCAATGACATATTTAATTCCATTCTCTGAAGATATTTCGACTTTTTTAGCATTTGTGTGTTGAGAGTTAATGGCTAAATGACTTTGCGTTATACTGCTAAACATTAGCTCGGCAATACTCAGTACCGTGGTGGAATTTTCTTTATTGGGTATAAGCCAATTTATATCAAGTAGCCCATCGCTATGATTAGGCTGCCCTCCCCCTTGAGCAAGTAGCGTTGTAAACGGTGCTGCATTAGCAACAACGAAACTACTTGTTGTGATCATCATTGGGTCGTTATCATCCAATTTAACGTTGAGCTGTTGCGATTTTTGTTCCGAAAACGCCTGAAAAAACCCCGTTAAATAAGCAAGTTGCCCAAATTTATTTTTAAACTCGCGGTCAGCTTTTTCAATCATTGCATGTTCAAAACCTATCCCGGCTAAAAGTAGCATTAGCTCGTCGTTACAATATGCTGTATCTATTAACGTAGATTGACCATCAATAATTAAATCACACGCTTGCTCTACAGGTATAAATTTTGAACTTATTCCCATCAATACATGGGCTAGCGCATTTGCGGTCCCCAATGGAATAATACCTAATTTACAGGGTGTATTAACTAATACGCTCGCAACTTCCGCTACTGTTCCATCGCCACCACAGGCAATAACAATATCAGGGTTTTCACTAAGCGCTTGTTTGCCAAGCTCTATACCGTTAATGTCTGGGCTTGTGGTCATTACGGTTAAATCGTAATAAGTTGACAGGCGTGCAATTATAAATTGTTCTTTTTCTTGCCATATTTTTGTACCCGACACGGGATTTGCAATTAAAAATGCACGATTTTTAATTACTAATTCGCCACTTTTATGTCGCTTTGCTAGGTGGCGCAGTTGGCGTTTATTTAGATTAGCGGTTTCACGTGTTTCTTTGATTTGGGCAAGCACATCATGCACGTCGGCGTGTTTATTTTGACTAAGTAAGTAAGCAGCCATTACAAACACTGAACGTCCGCGGCCCAACGCACAATGCACAACCACTTTATTGTTTTTTTGGATTTGATGATGAATCCAATTTATTGCCTGGTTAAGCTGAGAGCGTGTTGGCACGCTATGGTCAAGTACTGGAATATTTAAATAGTTAATACGCTCTTGTGTCGAGCTCCACTCTAAACCGTCAAACTCACAAGTAACATCTAATATAGCGGTAATATTATTGCTTTTTAACGTGTCTATATCCGAGGGAAATAAGCGGCATGCTAAAAAAAGGTTATCGTTAATTTGCTGAATTGGTGGCACTTTATCATGCTTACGCGACCACGCGTTGTACACTTGCGCCCCCAATAAAAAAGGAATAAACGCCCAGCGTATGTAAAATGGAATAACGCCGTTTTCTCGCTTTCTGAAAATTTTACCTATATTAAAAATGTATGCCCCACTGACCAATGACAGTGATAGCGCGGTCCAGTAAAAAAATAACGAAAAGTAAATTGAATTTATTTCCCACCCTATAAAAATAAGTACACACGCTAATATCAAATAACTAATTGCAGCCCACATAAAATCTCCATTTATATTTATTGCTATTCATTAATTAACAAACAGCTTTTATAATTGTGTTTGCAATTTACAAGCCACAAAACAGTAAAGCGTACGGCACCACTTTTTACTTATATTATTGATATTTAATAGCTATTTAAATACCGTTTTTATTGGTTTGTATGGACTTTGCTCTTTTTACACAATGAGTGTGTTAATTTTTCACACGTATCACAGTAGAAACTCACTAAGTCTTAGCTCCATATTAGTAAATCTGACTCACCAAGCTAATTTATTTTAAGTGTAACTTAGCGTGGCGACTCTGCTATAAACAAAAATCGGCTCAACCATTACAGATGCTTTTCTCTAATATAGTTTTTGAACTCACAGAATTATACCTAATAATAAACACAGATAGTCATTGCAAAAAAGAGCGAAAAGTATACTGTTGCAAGCTACTTAACTTTTTTGCATCCAAGTTCTAGCCTCAACCGTTTTTAAAAAGAGAATAAAAATAAATAGGATATTTATGGAAAACGATAATTTACTGTCTCTGTTATACGATACATCACAGGGTGATAAGCATGCATTTTCAACCTTGTATCAACAAACAAGCGGAAAGCTTTTTGCCATTAGCTTAAATATGCTTTCTAACAGAGCACACGCCGAAGAAGTGTTGCAAGACGCATTCATTAAAATATGGCATAACGCCTCAGAATACAATGCTTCTAAAGGCACTGTCATAAGCTGGATGATAAGTATAGTAAGGTATAGAAGTCTGGATGCGTTGCGTTACAACAAAGTAAGAAAAGAGCAAACAATGGGAGATGATGACTTTGATATTCAGAGCGTCGATGTCAACTATGACGAAAATACTAAATTAGTAAACTGTATAGAGCAGCTTGAACCCCAGCAAAAGCAGGCCATTCATTTAGCTTACTATAAGGGGCTTAGTCACAGCGAGCTAGTAGACCATATAGAGTCGCCATTAGGCACAGTTAAAAGCTGGATCAGACGCGGGCTTACACAACTTCAGAGGTGTTTAACATTATGAATTATACAAAACCCGAGCTGTTAGACGCGCTAGCAGGACAATATGTACTTGGCACACTCAAGGGGCTGGCACGAAAACGTTTTCAGCGCTTGTTACTTAGCTCAAGCAAAGCACGTGAGGCAATTTTTATGTGGGAGCAAAACCTTAATAATTTAGCAAGTGCAATTACACCACAAGCACCTAGCGATTCTGTTTGGGAAAACATTTTGCAAGGTATTGAGTCAAAAACAGTGCCTAGTCAAACAGTGGTGCAAACTAAGCCGTCGATTTGGCAGACATGGTCGTTTATAGCCACCGCCGCGTGTATTGTGTTGGCATTTTTAGTCATTCAACCGGCCAAAGAAGTGTCGCAATATCAGCAAATTGCACTCGTGCAAAACCAAGATAAACAGTCTTTATGGTTTATTGAAGTAAACGAAGAAGCATTAACTATTAAAGCCAGTAGTCAATTAGTTGCCCAAAGAGATAAAGATTATCAACTATGGATGATCTTAAAAGGGCAAGATTTACCTGTTTCGTTGGGTATATTACCTAAACAAGGCGGTAAATTTTTGCTAAAAGATAAACGCTTTAACGCTGACGATATCTCACTACTAGCAGTCAGTTTAGAGCCTTTAGGTGGTTCGCCAAACGGCTTACCTACCGAGGTACTTTATACAACCGAACTCGTGTTACTTTAACCCCTTGTATGGCTGCTTATATAAGCAGCCATTTTTTATTTAAATAAAGTTTAACTTTTTTGCATCCAATCTAAATTCCCCCCCGTTATTAGCTATGACTTCTATTTAAAACTAAAGGAAAAAGTCATGAAAGCTTTAACACCATCAATACTCGCAGTAGTAATATGCAGCACTTTTATTAGCGCACCAAGTAACGCATCAAGTCACCGAGAAGCGCCAAATATTAGTCGCTTTCCGACCTTAGATTCTACCGATTTTTATGTATTTAATAGCTATGAACAAGGAAAAGAAGAGTACGTCACACTAATCGCAAACTATATTCCATTACAGGATGCCTACGGCGGCCCCAATTATTTTGCAATGGACCCAGATGCAACTTACAGCATACACATAGATAACGATGGCGATGCCGTTGAAGACATTACTTTTGCATTTGATTTCCAAAGCATGCTACCAAACGATAATCAAGGTGTGCAATTAGCTGTAGGCCCAGAAGGCAACCAGCGTACTGTTTCTGTACCACTTAAAAATGTGGGCGGTGTATCAGCCGGTGATAATAGCGCAACTAACTTCAGTGAATCATATACTCTGAGTATGATTAATGGGCCGCAGCGCACAGGTGTTGCAACCTCATTAAATAATACCACTACGGGCACATCTACATTCAGTAAGCCACTTGATTATATTGGTAATAAAACATTTACCTCTAAAGCTGACTATCAAACTTACGCAGATCAATTTGTATATAATGTGTCAATCCCGGGTTGTGAAAGCATGGCACAAGTATTTGTTGGCCAAAGAAAAGATGCGTTTGTCGTTAACCTTGGTAAAACATTCGATTTAGTAAACTACGTACCAGTAGAGGGCGACAGCGCTCCGGGTGCTGGTGATGCAGGTGGCTTCCCTGGAGGTATTACCCAATCGGCTGACAATGACGATCTTGCAGATAAAAACGTGACATCAATTGCTATTGAAGTACCAAAAAGCTGTATTGTAGGCGAAGGTAATGGCGTTATTGGTTCGTGGACCACTGCAAGTTTACCACAAGCTCGCATACTAAACCCGAATGCTAAATTTGCTAATAATGCAGTTAATGGTGGTGCACTTACTCAAGTATCGCGTTTGGGTAATCCACTTGTTAATGAGCTTGTTATTGGCATAAAGGATAAGGATACTTTCTCGACAGCACACCCTAAAGACGATGGACAGTTTTTAGATTATGTATCTCATCCAGCCCTTCCTGAACTTTTAAATATTTTATTCAAGGATGCTGTTAATACGACACTTGGCGCTAACCTCGAAACATTAGCCCCAACAAACTTTCCTCGTACCGATTTAATTACTGCATTTTTAACTGGTTTTGCTGGTGTTAATCAACAAGCAACCGTCACTCCCTCTGAAATGCTTCGTTTAAACACAAACATCGCGGCAACAGCGCAAAGTGAGCAGTCTGCATTTGGTGTTGCAGGAAACGATTTAGCTGGCTTTCCAAACGGCCGACGCCCTGGCGATGATGTTGTTGATATTGCTCTGCGCGTAGTAATGGGTCGTTTATGTCATCCTATTCCTGTTGCAGGCGAAGATACTGACCTAGGCTTATGTACTCCCGAAGATGCAAGCGTTGGTACAGTACCATTTACCGATGGCGCACCTGTTGATGCAACAATGATGGACTCAACCTTTCCGTACTTAGCTACCCCACTTGCGGGCTCTAAATAAGGAGTAAACTAATGCAACACTTAAAAATAACGCATATAGGTATTCTGCTTAGCGCATTAACGCTGGGAGCGTGTAGCAATGATGACGACAATAAAAAGCCGTTGCCTGTGGTTAATACAGCGCCTTCAGTTAGCGACATCATGTTAACAACGCAAACGGAGGTAAATATTACCGACTCACTTACAGCCATAGATAAAGAAGGTGATTCACTTACTTATTCATTGGTCAGTGAGCCTTCACTAGGCATGGTAAATATTGACGCTGATGGCAACTTTACTTACACACCAAATAAAGAGGTTACGGGCACAGATAGCTTTACCTTTGGCGTATCTGATGGCGTTAACAGCCAAGTAAGTGCAATGGTTAATATCACTATTGAAGCTTTGCAAGTCGACTTTGCTCAGTTTACTAGCGATGCATTTAACCAAGCACCGAATGCAGAGCCACTCTCTGTAAATGGAAGAGAGTTTACAAATAAAGACACAGATATTAATAATTTAATTAGTAATCAGTAAATAAGCTGACCGGCCATGGATGGCTATTTTAAGGATACAAATATGAAATCACCTCTAGTAAACCTGATGATTACATTAAGCTTAGTGTGCTCATTTGAGCTTTTTGCAGCGGCTTATACACCTAATGACAACGACGTAATAGCAGTCACTAAATCGGATTTAACTGCCTCACTATCGATAAATGAAATAGAAAATCTAGTCAATAAAAGTCAATTCGTTGGACAAACGGAGCATATGCAAGGGGTACTCAAAAACAGGCTCGCAGAAATATACTTAAATGAGCCAACGCCACAGGTAGGCTATTTATATGCACGCGTTTTACAAAAAGAGCATTTGTTTAATGATGCGATAAACATTGCTAATAGTGTTTTAAAAATAACGCCTGATCACAGCAACACTCATCTATTGCTGGCTAATTTGTACATGACACAAGGCCAGTTTGAACTTGCTAAACAGCATTGCTTAGCACTAATAACAAGGGTAAGCACATTAACGGCCAGTACTTGTGTACTAGACGTGCAAAGTCAGCACGGTAATTTATTAAGAAGTTATCAATCTTTAGTAAAGCTAACGAACAATAAGCCTATTGGACTCAATACAAAACATGTCCTAGCTGAAATGAGCTTTAGATTACAAAACTACACAAACGCATTAAAGCACCTTGAAAATATAAATTTAGTAAACTCTCCAGTAAGCCTAATTGCTTTATGGGCAGACATACAACTGGGCTTAAACAAGCCACAGCAAGTGATAACCAAATTAAGTAATTTATTAAAAGAATCGCACGATCTAGAAGATGCGCTTTTGCTGCGCTTAGCCATCGCAGAAAAAAAACTAAACACAACACAATACAAATGGCAAAACGCCATGAAGCAACGAGTAGAGCTCAGAGAAATTCGCCACGACAGCTTTCACGCAAGTGACCTCGCCAACTATTATATTCACGTGCAGCCAAACAAATCTAAAGCCTTGTATTGGGCCAATATTAACTGGCAACAAGCTAAAATGAATATCGACCAAGCGCTGATTGTTCAAGCAAAAAGGATGTAAATGTTATGAGAAAATTAATACGCGTATTTTCTATTATGTTGTTAAGCTTATTATTTTCAACAGCTGCTTTTGCGCACCAGTTAAGCACCGGCTACATTACGCTTAATAGCAACAATACAGCTCAATACAGCGGCAATTGGGAAATCAATGTTGCAGATTTAGAGCACGTTATAGCACTCGACTTAGATCAAAACGCCAACATTACCTGGTCTGAAATAAAAGCAAAACGCGACTCAATTAACGCATTTATAAAAAACAATCTTATCGCAGAACAAAACGAACAAACTTGCGCACTCACTGTAAATAACAATTACCAGCTAAGTGAGCACTTTAATCAGCCTTACTTGGTATTACCTGTGTCATTTTCGTGTTTAACAAATAACGAGATTACGCTTAAGTATTCAGCCTTTTTTCAAGATGACGCAAATCATAAGGTCATTGTTAATGTGAATAAGATAGCACGTGTGTTTAGTATAAATGAGCCTAGCCAAACCTTTAATACTAAGCAGTCGAGCTATTTAGATACCTTTACAGAATATGTGTATCAGGGCGTATTACACATTTGGATAGGCATCGATCATATTTTATTTTTAATTGCGCTATTACTAACTTGTGTTTTAACCCGTGATAAAAACACCTGGCAGCCCATTAGCTCTAAAAAACACATTATCAAACACACTGCCTGGATTGTTACAGCATTTACGCTTGCTCATTCTATAACGCTTACAGCAACAGCGCTTGATTTAGTATCTCTCAATACTCGCTGGGTTGAACTAATTATTGCAATTTCTGTATTGTTTGCAGCCCTTAATAATGTTTGGCCCGTTGTTTTGCGTTTAGGCTGGCTGACATTTGCTTTTGGGTTACTTCACGGAATGGGATTTGCGAGTGTACTTGGTGAATTAGGTTTGTCGAGTAACTATCAATTAATGAGCATATTGGCATTTAATTTAGGGGTAGAGATTGGCCAACTAAGTATTTTATTAGTAGCGTTGCCTTTATTAATTGCATTTAGAAAAACCGCTTGGTATGTAAAATGGTTAATGCCTGCAGGGTCTATAGGTATTGCAGTAGTGGCTCTAAACTGGTCTGTAGAACGCTTTTGAACATAATTATACCCATTCGCCTAATTAAGTAATCTATTTTGAAGATGGAAAAACGTCTTGATAGCTAGGAAAAGAGTTCGCTATTTAGGTGCTATCGGCAATTGCTCCTGCATTGCTCTACCTTCTGCATTCATGCAGTCGTAAATGAGAGTTTTTTAACGTAAATAGCGAGGCGTTTAGCCCCACAAAATGATTAAGTATTATTGTGGCTTGGTATTACTTTAAACGGTTGTTAATACTATAAACCCGCTAATATAGCGGGCATATAGTTTATGTATTTTAATAGCACTATTTTAATCTTCAAACGGCATTAACAACGTTTTCATTGCCGGGCGAAGCGCAATTAAAACTGTCTCTTCGGTAAGTTCGGGGTAAAGCACTTTTCGCAAAAGTAAGCCTGCCATTACTGAAAAAATAACATTAATACGGCTTTCTAGCTCTACCTCATCTATGTCTTTTATCACACTGCGTTCACTTATTAGCAATTGGCGCATTCTATTTCGCGCTTGCGTGTCAGCATCACGTAATAGTTTAGCTACCTTTACGTTTCTACCAGCTTCAGCGAGCATTTCTAAATCAACCGCACATTCACCGGTATCCATATGCCTTTGAACGCCGATATTTAAACCGTTCAATAATACTGTGAGCGTATCTTCTGGTTGCCCTTCAAAATGCTCAAATATAGAAAACATTTCTTCCATATCTTTTTCAATAATACTTTCTATAATGGCTTCTTTACTTTCAAAGTAGTTATAAATATGCCCGGCACTCATTCCTGCTGTTCTGGATATTTCAGCCATACCTGCAGCATGAAAGCCTTTACGACGAAAGCATTCAGCCGCCGCAGTTAAAACCTGATCACGACGCGCTTTGGCTATCGCTGGATCTGCCTGTCTTTTAGTTTTCATACAAAGCTCCACTGCCAAGTGATTAGACTCGACAATAAGGCAAATACTTAATCATTTTGAAATACGCCTTTCACTCATAAATAAGTATTTAGCCCTATATAAATCTAGTTAATTAGCTGCAAAAAGGTGTTTACAGCTAAAACCCTTACTTAGTTGGTTTGAGCGCTTTTCTCCCAGCCACCGCCCACTACTTTATACAGGCTTATTTGGCTAGCTAACAAAGCCTGTTGACCCAAAATTTGCTGTTGCTGTGCAGCGTACCAGCTGCGTTGTGCATCAAGGACTTGTAAATAGCTATCAACACCTTTATCGTAACGCGCCTTTGATAGCGAAAACGTAGACCCTCGGCTTTGTAGTAACATATCAAGTGCGCTTAATTGCGCTTGATAGCCTTCGTTGTCTGCTAACGCATCGGCGACTTCGCGAAATGCTTGCTGAATTTTTTGCTGATAAGTAACAACAGCAATTTGTTGATCGGCCTTAGCAACATCTAGCTGAGCTTGGTTTCTGCCCATATTAAAAATAGGTAAAGTAACTGATGGAATAAAACTCCACGTACCCGAACCTGCATCAAATAAATCACTTAAATCGTTAGAGGCAGTACCCGCATTAGCCGTTAAGCTAATACTGGGGTAAAAAGCAGCACGCGCTACACCAATGTTGGCATTAGCGGCCAATAACTGATGTTCTGCTGCTTTAATATCTGGGCGTTGAGTTAATAAATCAGAAGGTAAACCAACCGGTATTTTAGGCAACGCTAATAACGAGTCCAGCACCTTATTTGGCAGAAGTTCAGGGCTTACTGGTTTTCCTACTAATAAATCAAGTGCGTTTTTATCGCGCTTTAATAAACGCTTATACGTTGCAATATCAACCTTTGCGCTGGCAACGGTACTTTTCAATTGCTCTAACGTAATTTTAGATGCTGCGCCTAAATCAAAACTTTTTTGAGTAAGCCCAAGCGACGCTTGTTGCGATTTTAACGTTTCCTCAGCAAGCCCAAGTAACTGTTGATCGGTTGCATAATTAAGCCACGCATTAGCCAGCTCTGCTACCAGCGACACTTGCGTGCTGTATTGAGTAAGCTCAGTAGAGTATAAATTTTGCAGCGCTTGTTGAGTTTGGTTACGAACCTTACCCCATATATCTAATTCGTAAGAGGTAATACCTACAGTAGCACTGTATTGCGAGCTTATAGTGGCCTCATTAGTACTTGTTAAACTGGCAGGCAGACGCTGGCGAGTGCCCGAACCATTAACATTTAAGGACGGATACAATACTGAGTTTTCTATTTGATACAACCCACGTACCCGCTGCACATTGAGCATCGCAATTTGCAGATCTTTGTTGTGCTCAAGGCTTTGACCTATAAGCACCTGTAATTTTTTATCGCTAAAAAACTGCTGCCACTTTAATGTGTTAACTGTGGCCTGCTCTGTTTGAACTGAATACGTCTCGGGTACTGGCAGCGCCAAATTTTGCTGTTCAGGTGCCAACTGGCATCCACTTAAAGCAGCCAACGTAAGCACACTCAACGAAAAGGTTTTTATATGCATTATGCTGTCTCCTCGTTAGTGTTTTTTTCTTTTGCAGGGAATACGCGGCGTACTAATACAAAAAACAGCGGCACAAAAACAACAACCAAAATAGATGAGGCAAGTGTTCCACCAATAATTGAAATGCCTAATGCGTTTTGCGCACCAGAGCCTGCACTTGATGCAATAGCGAGCGGAATAACACCACAAATAAAGGCCATTGAAGTCATTAAAATTGGGCGTAAACGCAGCCTTACTGCAGCCACAGCCGCTTCAACTAAATCAAGCCCTTCGTCCATTTTATGGATAGCAAATTCCACAATTAATATGGCATTTTTAGACGCTAACCCTATCGTAGTTAATAAGCCCACTTGCAGGTAAATATCGTTTGATAATCCGCTACCCAATGCAGCCATAGCAGCACCAAATATACCTAACGGAACAATCATCATAACCGCAAACGGTACCGACCAACTTTCATAAAGAGCCGCTAAACATAAAAATACAAATAACAACGACAAACCATACAATAAAGGTGCTTGGCCGCTGCTAGAGCGTTCTTGAAATGAAATACCGGTCCATTCAGACGATATACCATTTGGCAGCTGTTTTACCAAGCGCTCCATTTCATCCATTGCTTGTCCTGTGCTGTAACCAGGTGCAGCGGTTCCTTGTATTTCCATTGCTGAAAAGCCATTGTAACGTTCTAAACGCGGCGAACCATAAGTCCAATAGGCCGTTGCAAAGGCAGAAAACGGAACCATATCACCCTCATTATTACGTACATACCACTTATTTAAATCTTCAGGCACCATTCGAGATTCAGCATCGCCTTGCATATATACTTTTTTAACACGCCCACGGTCAATGAAGTCATTTACATAACTACTACCCCAAGCCGTAGCAAGGGTGTTATTAATATCGGTTTGCGACACACCCAATGCTTGTGCTTTAGCTAAATCGGTATCGAGTTGTATTTCTGGCATATCTTCTTGACCATTAGGGCGTACACCAGCCAATATCGGGCTTTGGCTTGCTAAACCTAATAGTTGATTACGTGCTGCTAAAAGCGCATCGTGGCCCAAACCTACACGGTCTTGTAAAAATATATTAAAACCATTTGCTGTTCCCAGTTCTACAATTGCTGGTGGTGGAAAAGCAAACACAAACGCTTCTTTAATACTTGAAAAGTACCCCATAGCTTTACCCGCTACACCTTGCACAGATAAATCATCACGTTGGCGTTCATCCCAATGCTTAAGATTAACAAACCCTATTGCTGAGTTTTGGCCAGAACCTGCAAAGCTAAACCCGGTAACGGTAAAAATACCGTTTACTGCTTCAGATTGTTCGTTCAAGTAGTGGTTTTCTAATTTTTTAACCACTTCAAGTGTTTGCTCGGTTGTAGAACCCGCAGGTAACGAAACTTGGTTAAATAATATGCCTTGGTCTTCATCTGGTAAGAATGCGGTTGGTAAATTTGAAAACACATAAGCCATTCCACCTACAATTAAAAAGTATATAACAAGGTAGCGTTTAGCATGTTTGATCATACGGCTCACAAAGCTTTGCGCACCCGCATTTGTTTTGTCGAACCCGCGGTTAAACCCTGTAAAAAATTTACCAAATAACGACTTATCATTATGAACATGGCTAGGCTTCAAAAGCGTTGCACACAGTGCCGGCGTAAGTATAAGCGCCACAAGTACCGATAAACCCATAGCAGAAACAAGGGTAATTGAGAACTGACGATAGATTATGCCCGTTGAGCCGCTAAAAAAGGCCATCGGAATAAATACAGCAGAAAGCACCATTGCAATACCAACAAGCGCGCCTTTAATTTCGTCCATTGATTTGCGGGTTGCATCAAGCGCTGAGAGTTTTTCTTCAGTCATCAATCGCTCTACGTTTTCTACAACAACAATGGCATCATCAACTAGTAAACCGATGGCAAGCACCATGGCAAACATGGTCAATGTATTAATTGAGTAACCAAAAGTATATAAAATACCAAACGTACCCAGCAATACCACTGGCACTGCAATTGTTGGAATAAGCGTTGCTCTAAAGTTTTGTAAAAACAAGTACATAACAACAAACACCAACACAACCGCTTCTATAAGCGTATGAATTACTTTTTCAATTGAAAGCGCCACAAA
>NZ_NTLW01000086.1:0-16222 GCF_002632075.1 Pseudoalteromonas sp. ESRF-bin5
AAGGTTGCTTGTGATTGCTCAGCCATTTGTACTAATAAAATATTTTGATATAGCGTATTTCGTTTTTGTAACTGGGATAGCTGACTATATTCTTTAAAATACATACCTTTGAGCTTTTGCAAAGCGACCCTTTTTTGTGTTTTAGTCGCTTCCGTAATAGATATAGCCGATTTAACGTGTTGGTCTTGCCTGTTATCCGTAAATAAAGGGAGATCAATGCTAACTCCCACAGAAAGTAAATCGGCTCTTGATTGGCCCATTCGGGTGTCTGCTCGATAGCCATACCCCACATTAACCCCTATCTGTGGATTATAACTTTGTTTCGCTAAGCTCACTTGTGTTTGCTTTGCCAACACACTTTGCTCTATAGCAACAATAGCTGGATGAGCCATAAGTAATTGCATAAGTTGACTAAATTCAAGGGTATTAAAATCAGTAAGCGCCACAGGAGGTATAAATTTATCGTCTAAAGATTTTACTAACATTGTTATGGGTAACCATTGCGCTAGCCGGTTTTTAGCACTGTGAAGTTGCTGTTCAAGTATGAGTAGCTTATCTTCTAAGCGGGTAAGCTCTAACTGAGCACGAATAATATCTTGCTGGCGTGTTTTACCCTGCGTACTTGCGTAGCTGGCCTCAGTTATTTGAATAAGCTGAGTAAATAACTCTTTGTCTTTCTCAATCAAATTAATACTGTACTGAGCCCTATAAGCATTTAACCAAAACTCAGTAACCATCGCTTTGACTTGAGCCAACCTATCAGCTCGCTGCCATGGATATTGCTTAGACGACTGAAAAAGCGACTTTTGTTTCAGTGATAGACTATCACCGCGGCTAAATTTTTGGCTTAGACTCACTTTAAATTGAGTCATCCCTTCTTGGTCAAACGCATAACCATTTGTTGGTAAGTTCATAAGACCAAGCGTTAGTGTTGGGTCGGGCAAAGTACCCGCCATAATACTTTGCGCCATAATGGCTTGCTCTTGGTGGCGGCTTGCCGATAACCACGGATCATAGGTAAGGGCGTGAGATAAGTTTAGCGTACGTACAGAGCTATACTCATCTATTGCGCCAGTCGTTTTTTCTTCTTGGGTATTTGCCGCACTACTGAACAAAGTCAAACAACATAGCACTGCATTTATTTTCAAAGCGTAATTCATCACTTGCTCCATTTAAAAATTAATAAAAAATTTAAATTGGCAAGAAAGGTGTTTATATCAGCCGCACCTAATACGAAAACTAATCACGTTTTCAAAAGATAAAAATCAGCTTGAGGTTCCATAAAATTTAGACACACCTATCCTGCTATTTAAGCAAACATTGGAGGTCGGTAAAGTGATTTGGGAGAGGTTGTTTGAGCACGCGATTCGCATGTATTAACTTTTTCAGTACTTGTAACTGTAATAAGTATTAGAATATCGACATTAAGCATTGAGTTAGCGGTACAGCCATTAACGGGACAACTGCATTCATTTTGAGCAGTCGCTTCCTCATCGCAGCAATCCATTTGCATCATGGAATGGTGAGCGCTGTTATTCTCTGCACTACTATTGCCCAAATGCATATTAACGTGAACGTTAGACTGATGAGGCATTTCACATTCACTTGCTACAGACGCAAACGACTGACCCACAAACGTGAGCAGTAAAGTAAGCGTAAGTAAAATAGTGTACAAGCGTTGCAAAATAGTACCTCAATCAAAAAAGGGGATTTTAAAGTAACTTATAAACGACGACAAATAATTTAGGGCGTGTTTTGTAGTTTGGTTTGGGGTTTAATTAAATAACTGGCAATTACTGTAAATATACAATAGCCACTAAAATACCAAAACCCTTCACCAAATTGTGCATTCATAACAAGCAATTCACCACTTTTACCGTGTGCATTGCCCGCTAAATACGTAACAATTAATGCTATTACAAATACATCAACCATACTCCATTTGCTGAGTGCACAAACAATATTGCCACATACTTGCTTAAGTCTATTCACTGGTAAGCAGCAATACAGTAGCTGTAATAATAGCTTTAAGCTTGGCACCACAACTGAAAAAAGACCAACCAAGGCAGCCACAAGTAAATTATTATTATTTGCTAGGTCTGTGATAGTGCCGTAAATACTTTGCGTTTTGCTATAAGCGCTAATCTCACCGTCTAACTTATCCAGGCCCAACATGTTTGAAAACATCATTAGTATGCTGCGCGTTCGGCCATCGCCCTCTTCAGCTAACATTTCAATCCCCGCTTGAGCAAGTTTTGATTTATCAATATTGCCTTCAATTGTTAGCACGGGTTTTGTAATACCCGGAAATAACAAACATAAAGCAATAACTACACTTACAACAGATAAAAAATTACGCATACTTATTCGCTCATAACTTCTATTACATCATCACTATAAAGCATTGACTCTAATATAAAGCTGTATATTTTTTCTATTTCCATCTCTGGGTTAACCAACTTAAGTTGTGTTTCAACCACTGCCCAGTTTTTAGTTTCAATCGCTTTTGCCAGTAATAAGCAATCACCCAGCAAACCGGTTTGCAGTAGCAAAGCATCTGTTATGCTTTTATCTAGCGTAAACTCTTTTACAATAGTTGCTAGCTCAATATCTAATATCGCATCAAGCATCGAAAACAAACCCACTAAGTAACCTTGCTGAGATAAATTTTTGTTTGTTTCAGCTAATATAAGCTCTATTAACCGAGCGCGTACAAGAGCAAATTTAGTCAACTCTGTTGGTTTATCTATTCCTAAATCGCTAACAGCTAATACACGCACAAATTGGCGAATTACGTCCTCACCTAAATAAACAACAGCTTGCGATATGGACGTAATAACTAAATTACTATTATTAGAACGTGCATTTGCCAAACGTAAAATTCGCGCCGTTATTCCTACATCTTTAGCTACACGCTGATGAATTTCTTCAAAGCATAACGATTCTTTTGCTATTGCTTTAAGGAGTTCGAAAACGGTAACTTTTGAAGGATCGACCCCACTGTAAGTTAGCATTTCTGGGCGGGCAAAAAAGAATCCCTGAAAATAATCACAACCTGCATCACGTAAGTTTATAAACTGATCGTAAGTTTCTATTCGCTCTACTATTATTTTGCAATGAGGGTAACTTCGTTTCAGCTTTTTAACCCGCATATTAGTTTTAATAATAGGCTCTTCAGCCTCAATTTTTATATAACTAACAAGGGCGAGTAACGGCTCCCATTTTTCATCGCCGTCATAATCGTCCAGTGCAAATACATAACCCTGTCCTTTCAGCGCTTTAATACGACTAGCAACCGCTGCAATATTTACCGTACGCTCCACAATTTCTATTACAGTATGTTCAGGGTTTAATAGTTTAGGGAATTCATCCAGCAAGGCGTCTGTAGAAAGATTTACAAAAGCAAGTTGGTGAGCTGTAAGCTTTTCTGCGCCAACTAGCATTAAGGTATTAAAAAACAAACGGCTGGTCGCGTGCTCATCGCTAGTGCCTACAGGAAACGCATTATTTGCGGAGTTTCGGTAAAGCAACTCATAAGCAAACACAGCTTTGTCAGCATCAAATATTGGTTGCCTAGCAACATATTGTGTCAACGTAGGTGTTAACGACGGGGTGTCAGACACGTTCAATAGAATTCACCTATAAGTTTGTGCAAAATTAAAGCTAATCTTTTGAGTCTAATCTATGTTAAAGATTAAAAGTATAGTAAATGCATCTTAATCGTTGCAAAATTTTGCAAAGTAAATAAAACTAATAAAAAAGTTCGTAGTACAGGAGAGGGTTTGCTTATTTTAAAGTGGTTATTGATATTATGTTTAGCATTGAGCTCGCTTCCTAATATTGCAGCACAAAGCAACAATACCCTAAAGTACAACATTAGCTCATCTGGAAGTCATTACCCTTTCTACACCAACAATCCTAAACGCCCGGGAGTGTTACCAGAAATCATTGAAAAAGTACTGATTGACGCTAATATCTCTGCTTCTCATGAATCGCTACCTGCAAAGCGAATCACTAAATACCTTAATGAAGGGATTATTGACTTTGATGTGATCTCGCTTGATTGGCTACCTCAAAGTGAAAGAACCAACACCAAATATGTATTTTCTGACCCATTAATTACAGTAACAGAAATGCTTGTAACGCTGCCCGAAAACACAAAAAAATGGCAACATGTGTCCAACATGGAGGGTAAAAATGTAGGCACAGTATTAGGTTATTATTATCACAATGCTGATACATTTAAACGCGTTGATTTTCCTTCGGAAAAAGAACTCATAGAGGCGCTAGTTCGAAAAAGAGTAGATGTTGCCATAATAGGTGAGTTGCCAACCTTATATTGGTCACAAAAACTTAATATCAACATTGGTTTTGGTGCTCAATATTCTCATGGTTTTTTGAGAATTCGCCTGCTTAGCAAACATAAGCACTTAATGCCTATCATTAATAAAGTAATAAAAAACCTCCACAGCATTGGTTATATAAACAACATAGCTGAAAAATACATGAAAGAAATACCCATACAAAACTAAGGGATTTATAACACACACCCAGTGCGCTGAGTTATACTATGCAAAAATATTAACCCACCAAAAAAGTAGTCCTATGAGTATTGAAAAAGCCTTAATTGAACGCAGCAATAACCAGTGTGAATTGTGTACAGCTACCAATGACTTATCTGTTTATGAAGTTCCACCTGTAACCGAAACACATTCAGACAAATGCATTTACACTTGCAAAACATGCAAAGAACAAATTGAAAACACCGTCGAAATCACTCCAACGCATTGGCATTGTTTAAATGACAGCATGTGGAGCCAAACACCTGCGGTTCAAGTTGTTGCCTATAGAATGCTATCGCGCTTAGCGCCAGATAACGGTTGGGCACAAGATGCACTAGACATGGTATATCTAGAAGAAGAGACTCTGGCGTGGGCTAATAAAGCACTTGCTGAAGATGACGATGTTAAACATGTCGATAGTAATGGCGTGGTTCTTCAAGCTGGCGATACCGTGACACTTATAAAAGATTTAGATGTAAAAGGCAGTAGCCTTACAGCAAAACGTGGTACTGCGGTGCGTAATATTGGTTTAACCAGTAACCCAGAACACATTGAAGGGCGTGTTGATGGCCAGCGCATTGTCATTTTAACTAAGTTTGTTAAAAAGTAGGCAGCAAATAACTCACACTATCTTCGCTTTTAACTGTGATTAATAAGTTAGAACAAAAATGCCCAGATCTGCTGGGCATTTTCGTAAGTAGTGGTTATTCGTCAACCAGTTGCTCACACCTATAAAAGCCAGTAGGTTCACTTAACAATGACACTAGCTCAGGCAATACATTATCCATAGTTTGTTTAAGCTTCCATGGCGGATTAATCACTATCATACCTGATGCAGTCATGCCATGAACGTCAGTATCGGCCTCGGTTCCCAGCTCAAATAACTGAATATTTCGCATACCGGAATCAATTAAACCCTGCTCCATATTGTTAATGCGCTCCCGATCAACAACCGGATACCAAATCATATAAGTACCCGTTGCAAATCGTTGATGTGCTTTAATTAATGTTTTTACAACGCGTTCATAATCATCTTTAATTTCGTATGGTGGGTCGATTAATACGCACGCTCTTCGAGACGCAGGTGGCAGTAGCCCTACCAAACCAGTGAACCCGTCTTCACCGCGCACTCGAATAGAGCGCTTACCCTGCATATTACTTTCTAGCAAGACTAAGTCTCTTGGGTGCAATTCAAAAAACCAACCTTTATCTTGACGACGTAAATAATGTTCAGCAATTTTTGGTGAACCCGGATAAAAATCGAGGTCACTCGTATTATTGAACGATTTAATTAGGTCAATGTATTCGTTAAGTGCCTCATGCTCACTTGTGTGCGCCCACAACTTTTCAATACCGTCTTGGTATTCTTGCGTTTTTTGAGCATCAGCTGCTGCGAGTTCAAAAAAGCCTGCGCCAGAGTGCGTATCAATGTAATCTAGCGGCTTATCCTTAACTGTTTGATATTTAAGCACCTCAGCCAATACAAGATGTTTTAGAACATCGGCCGGATTACCCGCATGAAATGAGTGTCTGTAACTAAGCATTATTTATTTTCGCCATACGCAATTTAATATCGCAAGTGAACCATAAGCACTGGGCTTTAGCAACTTGCACTAGGGTCTGTTAACCGTTCGAGGTTAAAGTTTAAGCGGCCTGTTTGATATTTAGGCAAAGTAGAGCCTACATAGTGCGGTTATACTTACATGAATTTAAGCCGGTAGAATAACGCGGGAGCAGTTACCGAGTCCACTGAGTTACAAACCTCGCGCCACGATTAAATACCCCCTAGTTTGAACAAACTTTAATCCGCAAAATTCAACAACCTCTTGGATAAAGGGTGTTTAAATGAACCATATATGAACAAAAAAGCACGTTGTATGAATTATCCCTTAACAAAGAAGAAAAATCAGCTAAAACTCGCGTAAATGCTAGTAAATTAATGTACTTTGCTTTACATTTGCAAGACATTAATTACAGTTATATGAGCGCCTTATGGACAACAATACTCTTCAACAACTCGAACAACTGATCGATTCACTTATTGAACGCAATAATCAATTGCAAACTGACGTTGCTAGCTTAAAAGAACAAAACAGCAAACTTGCTGATGATAATGAGCTTTTACAACTAGAAGCGCTTGAAAATGAAGAAAAGCAAAAAGATGCCAGCACAACATTAACTGGCTTGCTTGATAAATTACAAAGCGCACAACAGGCTAACTAATGTCTGAGCTGCAAAACCAGCGGGTCACTGTTGAGTTGCTAGGTAAAGAGCAGCAATTTGCTTGTCCGCAAGGACAAGAAGAGGCATTGATAGCAGCAGCTAAAAATCTAAACGACTTAGTTGAACAAATGAAACAGCGTTCAACCGTTCGAAACGATCAAAAAGCATTGCTTATGGCAGCACTTAATTTAAGCCACGATTTGCTTGAAGCAAAAACACAAGCAACTGTTGAGCAGCAACACCAAGACCAACTTGTTGATAAACTCAGCCAACATTTGGCAAGTAACCCCGAACAAAAAAAATAAAAAGCGCAACCTGCGCTTTTTGTTTATCATTAGGGTAATAAATGGCCTGCAAGAGATCGCAAATGAAGTACTCCTTACTCACTATTCACTCATCGTTAAAATATACACTCCTGATGATAGGTTTACTTTTTGCCACAGCCAATTCAAATGCAGCTATTAGCTGGCAAACTATTAATAACAATATCCAATTTTTAAAACAACAGGACGATTTACGCTTTTACGACTCAAACCAAGTGTTAATCGAAGGCGCTGAATGCGCCCTACTTGTTGATACCAGCGGGAATTTTGCCGGTGTTGAACAACTAGTTGTTGAACTAAAAAAACGTCTTAAAACGCCTCTTTGTTATTTAGTTGCAACTCATTATCACGACGATCACTTACTGGGCATGGCGGTGGTTCAACACTACTATCCAAACGCTAAACTCATTACCCACCAGCAAGTGAGCGCTGATTTTAAAACTTATCAAAAAGCCTACATCGATAAACTCGACAGCTATGAAAAAAGCATTGAACTGAGTTATCAGCGTTTAGCTTCAATTCCCAAAGAAGAACAAACAGCATGGCGAGAAAAGTTAGAGCTGGCTAAAGCACGACTTTTTCGCTGGCGCGAATATAAGCTTAATCCACCAAAAATAGCATTAGCAGTAAGTAAAACGCTTAATTTAGGGAACTTTGAAATAAATATCACACCACACAAAGCGCATACTACGGGTGATTTAACCATTACTACAAACAATGGGAGCACGTTAATTGGCGGTGATATTGTTGATTGGCTGCCTTACCCAGGCCACGGTGAACTTAAAAGCTGGCAAACGTTGCTTAAACAATACATAAGTAATGAAAAGCTATCACTCATTATACCAGGCCATGGTGATACTCTAAATAAACAACAACTAAAGCAACCACTGGCATTTTTAAATGCCCTGACTGAACACGTCAAAAGTAATCAAAACCTAACAACTGAAGCACTCATAGAATCTTTTCCACAAAATGTGCTCGCTCCTTATCAACAAGACACGCTAAACCAAAAGTCGAGCCAGTTTTTTTTACAAGCAGGACTCAATCGCGCTAAAAGCTCACAATAACCCAACACAACGGATTGTGTTAAAATAATAAAAGGAATTTATTCAAGTGATCACTATGCGCAGTTTGATATTATGCTTTTTAGTACTTTTTTTGTTTGGTTGTGAATCAACTGAGCAAAAGCAGGCAGAGGCACCTCAAATATTTACTCATTTTGAGCCTGATTACGCTAATCACCAAAACGTAGATGAACCGATACCCCAAAAGCAACAAGCACTGCTTATTGAAGAACAAAGCACGCCACTAAAGGTTAAAAATAGAGTCGTAAAAAAGCGCCCACCAAAAACGACTGATTTATGGGTGCACATTGCTAACAACTTACACTTTACGGTTTATCAAAATCGGGCTTTAAAAAAGCGCATTAAGTGGTATCTAAAACAGCCTAAATACCTAACCACGGTAAGTAAGCGTGCAGCACCCTATTTATACCACATTGTAAAAAAAATAGAGCAAAGAAACCTCCCTATGGAAATAGCGTTACTGCCTTTTGTGGAAAGTGACTTTAGACCTACAGCTGCCTCATCGCAGCAAGCTGTTGGCGTATGGCAACTTGTCGGTGCGACTGCGTATCACTTTGGTATAAAGTCAGATCAATGGTACGACGGACGCCAAGATGTACTTGCTTCAACCGATGCCGCGCTGGATTATCTGAGTTATTTACATAAACGCTTTAATGGTAACTGGCTACATGCATTAGCCGCCTACAATAGCGGTGAAGGACGCGTAAAGCGGGCCATAGAGAAAAACTCTAAACGAGGAAAAAGCACTGACTTTTGGTCGCTAAGCTTGCCAAAAGAAACTGCTGATTACGTACCAAAATTACTCGCTTTAAGTTATTTAGTTAAGCATCCACAAAAAGGCATGAAGCAACCCAAACTTGCCTATAAACCACTCACCACACAAATGAATATAGGTCAGCAATTCGATTTTTCAGTTATTGCTAAACTGTCTGGAATTGGGTCAAAGCAGTTACATGCAATTAACCAAGGGTATTTAAAAAATCAAAGTTCGCCAAACGGACCACATACCTTACTACTGCCAATAGGCCAAGAGACACTTTTAAAAAGTCAGTTTTTTAAATCTAACTTTGCTGGTGAATACATAGTAAAGCAAAACGATACACTCTATGGCATTGCAAAGCGTTATAGTATGTCGGTCAAAGCGCTTAAACAGCTTAATAACAAAGCCAATAACTTTATTGGTATAGGCGAAAAGTTATTGGTTGGGCAACCCAAAACCTTACCAAGCTCTTTAACCATAGATTACAAAATAAGCCCTTATCTAGAACCTCAAGAAGATATTGTCATCCCAACAATAGAAATAGACTACACCGTAAAAACCGGAGATAGCCTGTGGAGCATTAGCCAACTTTACGACGTACCACATAGCGATTTAGCTAAGTGGAATAAATTATCAGCCTCAAGTATTTTAAAGCCCGGCAGTCAGCTAGTACTTTTTATTCCTCAAGCTGAAAAACCTAAAGCCAAGCCAATCAAAAAAGACCTACTGCTTGATCTGCAAAAAACACTAAATCAACCACGTTAAGTTTATAAACCAATCTATTTCGCGTAAAATCACGCCCTAACATAGTTATTATTGAAAGAGATCAGCATGCAAATTAGTAAAAATTCGGCAGTAGAGTTTCACTACACACTCAGTGAAGCAGGTGAGCAAATTGAAAGTAGTGTAAATGATGCACCACTTAGCTACATCCATGGTAGCGAAGGTATGCTTCCGGGTTTAGAAAAAGCCCTTGAAGATAAAAGTGCCGGCGATAAATTTAGTGTAACACTTGAACCAAGTGAATCTTATGGTGAGCGAGTTGATGACTTAATTCAACGCATTCCACTAAAGCATTTACAAGGCGATGTTAAAGTGTGGAAACCAGGTATGACCGCAATGGTTCAATCTAACCAAGGCCGTCATCAAGTGACTATTGTTAAAGTTGGTCGTTTTAATGCCGATTGTGACCTAAATCACCCATTTGCAGGTAAAACTCTGACATTTGATGTTGAAGTTGTATCGGTACGCGAAGCAACCAGCGAAGAGATTTCGCATGGCCATGTTCACGTTGAAGGCGGTTGTGGCCACGCTCACTAATTAGCGAAAAAGGAACAAGTATGTCAAAAGTTGCAATTGTAACAGGTGGTACAAAAGGGATTGGCCTAGCGATAGTAAAACGCTTACTAACCAGTGGCTATGAGGTCCATAACCTTGATATCACACCAAGTGATGTAGGTGTTTTTCATCATTGCGATGTAAGTGATGTAGAGGCTGTCCGCCGCTCGATAAACACGATACATGAACAATCTCAACGTATTGACGTACTGGTTTCTAATGCTGGAAAACACTTAAGCGCAAATATAGAAAGCACTGATGAGCAAACGCTCGATTCGCTATTTGCGCTTAATGTAAAAGGCGCCTATGCGGCAGTACAAAGCGTACTCCCAACGATGAAGGCAAATAATGCGGGTTCTATTATATTAATAGCATCCGACCAAGCATTAATTGCCAAGCAAAATTCATTTGCCTACAACCTCACTAAACATGCCCTCGCCTCAATGGCAAAAACTACGGCACTTGATTATGCACGCTTTAATATTCGTGCTAATGCAGTGTGTCCAGGCACCATTGAAACCCCTTTATTTCATAACGCAATAGACGCTTACTGCGATAAAATCGGTGCAAACAAAGCCGATATAGTGGCAGAGGAAGCCAGTCTTCAACCGCTAAACCGATTAGGTCAAGCCGATGAAGTAGCCGCTCTTGTGAGTTTTCTAGCAAGTGACGATGCAAGCTTTATTACTGGCAGCTTACAAAGTATTGATGGCGGCTATACAGCCCAATGAGTACAAATATAATTGACCCGCATGTTCATTTTTTTAATTTACTCGATGGTCAATACACTTGGCTACAAGGAAGCAATCCTCCTGCGTGGCCCAATTTAGAAAAAATAAAACGGCCTATTAGCGCACAACAACTTGCCAACAGTACCGACTTTAAATTAAAAGGCCTTGTTCACATAGAAGCAGGCTTTGATAACTCAGCCCCAATTAAGGAGCTAAATTGGCTAAGTAAGCATTTAAGTGAAATGCCATTTAAAGCCATTAGCTTTAACCAAATAGATGCCCCTGCTGAGCAATTTAGTAATGCACTAAATGCGCTTGCTCATTCAAGCTTATGTGGTATTAGAGATATAACCGAAGGGGATGACGCAGTAAGGCTAAAAAGCCCTCGTTGTATTCATAATCTTGATTTATTAGCAGCAAACAAATTGCATTTTGAAGCGCAATTTGAGTTACACAATATTAGTGTGGCCAATCATATTGCTCACTGTGCAAAACAATTACCTCACCTACAAATTATTCTTAACCATGCAGGGTTGCCTGATGATTTGATCTCTTGGCAAAAAGGCGTTGAACTACTTGCCCAATATAGCAACATTGCCATTAAGTTTTCTGGCTTTGAATTATTAGACCTGACACAATCACAACAAGAAGCCTGCTTTAAGTGGCTTTTAAAGCATTTTGGCGAACAGCGTATTATGTTTGCTAGTAACTTTCCGGTATGCCAAATAAACACGTATTACAATGCCCTATGGCATCAGCATTATGCGCTATGTAATAGCCATAGCCTTTGGCTTAAGCTCAGCTACGCAAATGCAAAGCATTACTACCAAGTGTAAGTAAAAGTCGTTATATTTAAATTTTATTATGCTTAAAATGGCGTAGGTTTTATGAAAAACACATTATTCATTTCGAGCTTAGCTTTGTGCACTTTATTAAGTGGCTGTGTATCGCAACACGCTGAACCCACTCCAAAATTACAACATGCATTACTTTTAGCGCCTAATCAAAACGCAGTTAACAAAGTAATCAATACCCTTATGAATATGCAAAATATAACGTTAGATGACGATGTATTTACAATAAACAGTGTGGTTACGCTGAGTAATTTAAACGAAAATAACATAATAAAAAGTCATCAGCTTAATCCACCCGACCAATTTGAGCTGATGATAAAAAACAAACAATGCTTTATACGCCACGTAGATAGCAAAGCAACTCAAGAGCTCAAAGGTGTTGAGTGCGTAATTAACGAACAACCTTAATTCTGCTAATAAAAAGCCGGTAAGTGAATAATCACTTACCGGCTGTTATAATAACAACCATAGTTATTATTTTATTTCTACACGTTGCGACCGCATTACAATCTCATCGTTTAACTCAATACCCAAACCTGGCTCTTCAGATACTTCAAAGAAACCATTTTTAGGTTGTGGGTCTTGTAAACACAACTCGCGGTTCCACTTTTTAATTGCATACGTGTGATGCTCATGAATTAAAAAGTTAGGAATAGCTGTTTCTAAATGCAATGAAGCCGCAGTAGCTACTGGGCCACCACATACGTGCGCCTGAATGCGTACATCAAAAATATCAGCGTAATCACATACCTTTTTAGTTTCAGTAAAACCACCACATAAACCGATATCGGGCTGAAGTACGTCAATACTCTGATCTTCTAAATAAGGACGAACCCCCCAGCGGTTATACAAGCGCTCACCACCTGCAATTGGCACATTAACTTTATCTGCTACTTTGGCATGCAATGAGTGATTTAAGTAGTTCACAGGCTCTTCAAAGTACATACAATCAAATTCTTCGGCTATTTCACCAATTTGAATAGCAGATGTAGCACCCGGTAAACTATGGCATTCAAAAATAATATCCACTTCATCACCCACGGCTTCACGAATAGCTTGCATACGCGCGCGATACAACTTCATTTCTGGGCGTGAAATAATATTAGTTCGGTCGTAATAGGTATTACCGTCTTTATCGTATTGAATTGGATCTACCTTTACCGCATCGTAACCCTCAGCCATGGCTTTTAATGCTGCCTCTGCATATTCTTGTGGCTGAACTAGCGCTTTAAATTCGCTATCCCAGTCAAACTGCAGTTGTGATGCATAAGTACGAAGCTTGTCGTTAACCTTACCACCAAGTAATTGATATACCGGTAATCCAAGCGCCTTACCTTTAATATCCCAAAGCGCAGTATCAATAGCGCTCATTGCAGCGTACACAACGGGTCCACCACCTAAGCCCCAAAAGCTTTCTCGTAACATACGAGACCATAGCTTTTCTGTCTGAAACGGGTCGTGACCAATTAAAAAAGCATCTGCCATTTCTTTGATCATGGCGGCGGCTGCGCTATGACCTAAATCATAAGCAAGACCCGCTTCACCCACACCACTAATGCCCTCATCAGTATGAATGCGAACGAATACAGGTGTCCATGCTGGGCGCTCTGGACAATGAATATCAAATACTTCTACGCGATTTACCTTCATAAAAATTCCTTATTAACCTGTTAAGGTTATTTTGCAAAACTGGGATCAAGCCGATACGCTTTACGCAGCATAGCAGGCCAAGCAAGCTGGCCTCCGGTGCTGCCGCTATGAACCACATTAGCTTGATTATAAATATTGTCGATAATTGGTTGAGGCACGGGAATTACCTCTTGCGAACTAGCTTGCAGCGCTAATTGTATTTCGCAGGCGCGCTGTAAGTCGTAAAAACGCATAAACGCATCGCCTACAGTAGGGCCTACAGTTAACCCTCCATGGTTAACTAATAACATGTGATTGGTTGAGCCTAGATCATCCTGAAGGACTTTGCGCTCATCATCATTGACTGCAAGGCCTTCGTAACCGTGATATGAAAGCGACGGCAATGAAAACATAGAATACTGGCTCAATGGTAATAAGCCCTTTTTTTGCGTAGCCACAGCAATAGTTTCTTTGGTGTGCAGGTGAATAACGCAATGCGCATCTTCTCTTACTTCGTGTATTGCACTATGAATAGTAAAACCAGCAGGATTAATGCTAAAGGGAGTGTCGTCGATTATATTCCCGTTTAAGTCGACCTTAACTAAGTTTGACGCGGTTACTTCGTCAAATGTTAACCCAAAAGCGTTAACAAGATAATGGTCAGTGCCCGGCAAACGCGCTGATAAATGCGTGTAAATTAAATCTCCCCAGCGAAAGTGATCCACTAGCCGGTAACAGGCAGCAAGGTCGACACGAAGTTGCCACTCTTGAGCAGATACTTTATTTTTTAAATCGAGTTGGGGTAAATCAAACATAGTAAGCCTTTTAAAATACACACATAACAAGTGCGAATAGATGTTTAGAAGTCTAAAACACTCTGTTCTTTATAGCAATCAACAAACAAAAACAGCCACACGTGTGTGGCTGTTTTTAAAGGGCGAATAACTACTTTGAGTTATTTTACTTTAGATAAGTAGTCTGCAATAGCTTCAAACTCTTCGTCTGTTACTGTAGCAACCATTGCTTTCATCGCCATAGACATACCATTATTACGCGCACCCGACTTAATGTCTTTCATTTGTGCAACTAAATAATCTTTGTTTTGGCCATTAAGTTTAGGGTACATACCCATTATTGGTGCTTTACCATCTGCACCATGGCAGGTTTGACAATTTTTTGCAGTGTAAAGAGCGGCGCCATCGGCAGCAGCTGCATTAAACGAGAAACTTGCGGCTAAACTAATGCCCGCGCCTAGTATTAGTGTTTTCATCTTGCTCATTGTATTTACTCTTCTTTTTTGACGGTTAGAAAAAACTGTTCAATTGATTGTAGTCAACAATCAAATAAAAAGCATACGTTAGAAACGATGCTAGACGATCAACTTAATCCTACACTGCTAGCTCGTTTTATGCTCATAATTAGTTTAGCAAATAAATATGAGCAGACGCTTAACTGATTGTTACCATACTAAATCGTCTGGCACTTCAAAATCTGCGTACGGATCGTCTTCATCTTTTGGTTTATTTTCAGCTTCTACATGAAAAACAATGTATTTTTCGTCAACTTCAGCCACCTTGCGAGCGGGTTCGTCTTCTAATACATAAAACTGCCCTTCTAGGACACAAATTGCTAAACGACCACCCGACAATGCTTTTTGAGTGTTTTCATTCACTTCAATACTTTTAACTTTTTTGTCGTAAGTAAAATTAAAGGTTCGCTCACCACGAATAGCATCTTGGTTGTTGTGCTCTAAAATTTGTTTAACGCGTGCTTCTTGCTCACGCTGTTTAAGGCTAACTTGGCGAACTTGGTTAAGCTCTTCTGCTTTTTTCTGCTGCTCAAGTTTAGTTTGTTGAATATGCTTTTGCAGATCACTAGGGTTACTTGTCGCCCCCTTTTTTTGTTTTTTTTGTTGCTTACGTTTTTCTGATTTAGCAACTTTAGCTTTATGCGATGTTGTTAACCCTGCTTGAAGCAATTGGTCTTGTAATGAACCCATGGCATTGTTCCAGTAAAAACTAATATTACGCTCATTTTAATCATCAACGCGTTTAAATAACAGTGCTATTGGTATTAATCTAACAAACTCCTTCATACTAAGCATGATATAAAGCAATAATCGTACTTTTAATTATCAATTAGAGTTAACTTTCAATACAATTAAGTAGCCAACTAGCTAACTCATAAGCCAAATAATGCGCTTAATTCATCTACTTGCTTGCTCCATTGTTATATTTTTTGTGCTTTATGCACCTCAACCGTTATTGAACTTATTTGCGAGTGAATATAATGTATCGCCTGCCGTTGCTGGTAGCCTTATGACGGCAACCATGCTGCCACTCGCTATTGCACCATTAGTATACGGCTTGTTTTTAGCTAAACAGAATCCTTTAAAAATACTTCGCATTGCAATGATAATACTGAGCTTTAGCTGCTTGCTATTTATATGGGTGCCTAGTTTTGAGCTCTTACTGTTAGTAAGGTTTTTACAAGGCCTTACTCTTCCCGCAGCATTAACCGCCATGACCAGTTTCATAGGTATAAGCTTTAGCGCTAGTACACTTCAAAAAAATATGACATTTTATATAGGCAGCAGTATTGCAGGTGGTTACTTTGGAAGAGTACTTGCTGCACTGTTTAGTGACTTATGGCATTGGCAAAGCTTTTATTACTTAATTGCTTTTATGCTTGTTTTTTTAGCCATATTAATAAAGCCC
>NZ_NTLW01000271.1:0-45536 GCF_002632075.1 Pseudoalteromonas sp. ESRF-bin5
TGTCGCAAAAAACAATAAAAAAATGGAAACAGCTATAAGGAAAGTAGCGCGGCACGACTACATAGCACAAAGATTGTGCTACTAAAGGAAATACTACAAAAGAGTCAGGATGACCGAAAATAATAAAATAACTCATGGAAGTTTAATAATAAAAACAAAATGGAATGAAACAAGGAACGTAAAAATAATAACAATACGGACTGATAATAATAAAAATAATAAAGACTAAAAAGTCGAAGGGAGAAGTGTCCATTTTATGGCGCTCAGATTAGTAGGCGGTAGAGATGTTTTCTCTACCGCCTTTTTATTTGTCCTGTTACAATACCCACCGTTTAGCAATATGCTAGTGCGTCATGTTAAAGAGAAGCCCAACCTCTAAAGCGCAAACTGAATTCTTCTGGCTATGCCAGCATTGCGATGCCTATTAATATACGCCTCGCTCAAAACCTCTTAAGTGAGATGATCAAGATATGAGTAGAAAGAAAAAGTCACGCAAAATCCCATCAAATGGACCTGTTCGCTTAAGCCAAGATAAGCTTAAAGAAATGCGTGCGTTAAAAGAGCAGCGCGTTAAAAAAACTAAAGGTGCTAAGCCTGGTTCTCGTAATGCGCCAGATTTGGTTGAAGAACAAAACCAAACATCGCATTCAGGTTCGAGAGATAAACGTATTGGTAGTAAAAAGCCGGTGTCTTTAGTGCCTGTTGCTGCTGAACCAAAAGTAGAAATGAAACGTAACTTAAAACCAGTGGTTGAACTTAAAAAAGTAGTTCAGCCAGAGCTTACACCAGAACAAGAGCTTGAAGAGCTTGAAAATGATGTACGCTTACTTAAGTTGGTTGAGCGTCATGAAGGCGGTGAGATGCTGACTGGTAAAGATGCTAAGTACTTTAATAGTCGAATTGCTCGCCATCAGGTTCTATGCAAATTATTAGGCCTTGAGGATGAAGACGAGTTTGATGATGAAGATGACTTTGGCGAAGAGAGTAATTCAGACTTCGACCAGTATTTATCAAACGATCTTGCCAGTGAATGGCTAGACGATGATGAAGACGAAGATAAGTAATTAAGGGTAATCAATGAGTACTGCTGTGATCATAGCCTTGTGTTTAGGCGCTATTATTATAGCTGGTTTGGCATTCTATGCGGGTCAGTTGTTGTACAAGTTAAGTGCACAAAAAAAGTTAATAGCTAAAAAGCAAGCAGAGCAAAAGCAAAAGCTTGCAGCATCTCGTTTAAAGCGAAATGCTAAGCTTGCCGACAGTATTCATCTAATTGCGCGTGCAATGAAAGAAGAACAATGTGAGTTTTCAGAGGGATGTTTGCGCGTGTGGGTGCTTATGTCGCAATATGGCTTTGAAGACGAGCGAGATTTAACCATACAGTACCCTGGCATTTATAAGATGTACCAAGTGGTAAAAGAAATGCCGACACACGATGCCCGAAAAAAATATTCTAAAAAAGAAATATTTAAGCAAGACACGGCGCGTTGGCGTGCAGAAGAAAGCTACAGTGATGAGATTAAGGCCGATTGCGTTAAAATTATTTCTGAGTTCAAAGCTGCTCCAGGTAGTGAAAACGTAGTTTTTAACTAAATCTCGTTCATAACATTAAAAAAGCATACCTAGGTATGCTTTTTTTGTGCCCAAATAATATTTAATTATGGGGCTAAATGACTCGAGAAAAACGCGTTGCGTTGATTTTATTTTGTAAGTGGGCATCAAAACACATACAAATTATACGAATGAATAAGTTACCCCGGGGTGTGACACTGACGTGATTTTTTTCAATAATCACCATGTTCTCGTCTATAAGTGGTTTAAGAGAAACCAAAGCCTCCGCAAAGTAGGTATCAAATTCAATATGATACTTTTTAGCAAACTCGTCTATGTTTAGTTCAAACTGACAAATAAGCTGCTTAATAGCATCCGCTCGAATAACATCATCATGGGTTAAATGCATACCTTTACTAAGTGCGCAGCCGCTTTGCGTTTCAATGCTATGGTAGTAATGCTTTAGCTCTTTTTTATTTTGTAAAATAGCGGTGCCAATTTGTGAAATAGACGATGCACCCAGCCCTAATAAATCACAATTACCATGCGTTGTATAACCTTGAAAGTTTCGATGCAATTCCCCTTCATTTTGTGCGATAGCCAGCTCGTTGTCTGCTTTCGCGAAGTGATCCATACCAATAAACTGATACCCTGCTTTTGTCATCTGCTCTAAGGTATTTTTAAACATGGTTAACTTGTCGTGAGCGTTTGGTAAGTCGTGCTCTTTTATTTTGCGTTGTGCGGCAAATCGCTCTGGTAAGTGAGCGTAGTTAAATACCGAAACACGATCGGGGCTAAGCTCAATGAGTTGCTCTATTGTTTGTTTAAAGCTTTCGGGGGTTTGCAGTGGAAGCCCGTAAATCATATCGGCGTTAATTGATTTGAAGCCCAATTCACGTGCCTGAGTAATTAACCGCTTAACGGTATCGGCATGTTGAGGGCGATTAACTGCAAGTTGCACGTCGTCATTAAAGTCTTGAATCCCAAACGACACTCGGTTAAAACCAAGCATTCTTAAATCAACCAACATATTTTCAGCAAGCGATCGTGGGTCAACTTCAATACCGCGCTCTGTTGTGCTGGTAAAATTAAAGTGCTGTTCGAGCAGGGTAATTAAGCGTTTCATTTGTTGAGGGGTTAAAAAGGTAGGAGTGCCTCCACCTAAATGCAGTTGCTCAACGCTGTAGTGCTTAAACAAAGGTGCTTGTGCGGCAATTTCTTTTGCTAAAAAGTCTATATATGTATCGGCTTTAGATTGGTGGCGAGTGATTATTTTATTACAACCACAGTAGTAGCAAAGCTGACTGCAAAATGGAATATGAACATATAGAGAAAGCGAACGAGATTGAGATGATTCTACAGCGCTTATTAAATCGTGTTTATCGTATCCCTCATTCAAAGATAATGCGGTAGGGTAGGATGTATACCGCGGACCAGACACATTGTATTTATTAATGAGAGCTTGGTCCCATTGAGGAAGTTTTATCATCACGCGCACCTAAGTTTTAACTAGAGCCGTGATTATAAAAAAGTAACTAAGGAGATATGTTGATCTATAACAAAAAAGGTGCCGAAGCACCTTTTTATCGCAACGTATTACGCGTTAGTACGTGACGGTATGCGCATCTTTTAAATACTGAAAAAGCTCTTTATAGCCTTTACCTGGCTTTTCGGCTTTGACCTCTTTTGCTGCATTACGCACTAATTGACGCATTTTTTGACGATCAAGCGATGGGAACTGCTCAATAGTCTCGTTTATAAGACTATCACCTTGTTCTATTAAGTCTGAGCGCAGTTGCTCTATTTTTTTAACCAATACTTCAGCCTGGTTATTTTTATTAAGCATTACATCGATAATAGCTTTAATATCTTCAATGTTTTCTACTGTGCGAAGCGTTTTTGCAATGTAATTTAAATGACGACGATATGCATCACTTTTGTTACTAATTTTATCAGCAACAACCATCGCTTCTTTTAAATCGTCATTTAATGGTAGGCGCTCACGCTGCTTTTTACCCATTTTGGCAATTTCAGAACCTAACTGATGAAATTCTTGTGCTTCGCGCTTAAGCTCTGTTCTTGATACGTATTCAATTTCTTCTTCAATTTCAGCAGGCTTGCCTTTTTTCTTCGCCATGGGGTGCTCTTAAATAAAAATAACTGGCGACATTATACGCCATTCTTTTAGTGATTAATATTAGCTGATGTGGTGCAGTGAGTGTGTTAGCATTTAACTATAAGAAATGCATGCATTATGCCTCTAAGGCTCAGGACTTAATTTATGAAAAGCCAACAAAACGATCCAATTTATTCTCAAATATCGCAGGTTAAAGATGCGGTAGCAGAAGTACTCGAACATGCTAAAAAATTAGGTGCTACAGCAGCTGAAGCTGCAATGTCTAGCACGTCGGGTTTATCGGTGAGTACACGAATGGGTGAAGTAGAAACCATTGAGTTTAACCAAGATGGTGGCCTGGGTATTAGTGTTTATGTTGGCAATAATAAAGGCTCTGCCTCAACGGCTGATTTAAACCCTAAAACGTTGCGCACAGTGGTAGAGAAAGCCATTGATATTGCAAAGTTCACATCAGACGATCCTTTCAATGGGGTCGCCGATAAAGAGCTACTTGAGTTTAATCCACAAGATCTCGATTTATACCACCCTTGGGATGTAAGCCCAGAGCAAGGTATTGAGCTTTGCCATACAGCTGAGCAAGCGGCATTAAATGCTGATGAACGTATTGTAAATTCTGATGGCGCGAGTTTTTCATCGCATCAAGGGCTTCGTGTTTATGGGAATAGCCATGGTTTAATGGCTGGCTTTCCTCGCACTCGTCATAGCATCAGCACCATGGTAATTGGTAAAGATGGTGAACAAATGCAACGCGACTCAGCATACACGGTTGCCCGCGATCAAGCAGGTCTGACTGATGCAGCCGCGGTTGGGCTTGAAGCCGCATCAGAAACATTGGCTAAATTAAACAGCCAAAAATTAGGAACAATGAAAGTCCCGGTTGTATTTAGGGCTGATATTGCAAACTCATTGTTTGGTCACTTGGTTTCGGCAATTGGCGGTGGCGCACTTTATCGTAAGTCGAGCTTTTTACTCGACAGTTTAGGTACGCAAGTATTTAGTCATTGTGTAAATATTGCTGAACGCCCGCATATTTTAAAAGGATTAGCTTCATCACCGTTTGATAGCGAAGGTGTTAAAACGGTTGATCGTGAAATAATTCAAGGTGGTGAGTTACAAACTTACTTATTAGCAAGTTACGCCGCGCGTAAAATGAATATGACCCCTACAGGTCATGCCGGCGGTATTCACAACTGGTTAGTAGAACAAACGCATAATGATTTAAAAGCATTGTTAAAAACAATGGGTACCGGCTTGTTAGTTACCGAGCTTATGGGGCAAGGCGTAAACACAGTAACAGGTGATTACTCTCGAGGTGCTGGTGGTTTTTGGGTTGAAAATGGAGAGATTCAATATCCAGTAAGTGAAATTACGATTGCCGGTAATTTAAAAGATATGTTTAAAGGTATTTCTGCTATCGGTGGTGATATTGAGCGCAGAGGCGGCATTCAAACTGGCTCTGTTCTAATCGAGCAAATGCAAATAGCGGGTGCTTAATACCTGATTTATGCTTAATTATGGACACACTTTAGTTTACTCTGATGGTGCTAAATTTAAGTGTGTAAATAAGTACGAGTTGAGATATTTAATGGCTAAAGATAGATACGCACCAAAACCACTCACCGATATTATGGCGGGCCTAAACAACCGTCTGTCGGCTTACGCTGGTAAAAGCCAAGCTCTTGATACTCAGCAAACTTTACTTAAAGGTTTTTTAGGCCCTAAATTAGGGGATAAGTGCCGCGTAAGTAATTATCGCGATGGCACTTTAATGATTGAAGCGGTATCGGCCCCGATAGCGCTTCGGCTTAATTATTTAAAAATGGATATGCTTTCGCACTTTAGAGCGGCAGGGATGGCTGAACTAGGGCAAATTAAAATTACAGCTAATCCACAGGCAACTCAGCGATTAAGTTCGGCCAACAAACCCGCATCAGCCGCCGTCACAAATTCACGTAAAATGAGTGAGCAAACAGCCGATTATTTAAATGCGATTGCCGACTCAGCACCACCTTCATTAAAAGAGAAGTTACAACGTTTGGCCCTGCACGGTAAAAATAAGGGTTAATTGCCGGCTACTTTATTAAGTTATTGGTAGGGCAATTTAGAACGTTTATCTCATTCAAAATACTTTGTTACATAATCTATTTCAATGTTCTCAAAATCAGGTTTATTATAGCGTTATTGCACTCAATAATTAGTGTAAGTTGATGCCCATTCCATTAAGTAAAAGCTGACTGCTATCTTGTGAAAGAGCTTAATGGAGTTGGTATGAGCAATTTATAAAATTGACTAACAAATGGATTAATTATGAATAAAGTAACAATGGCCGCTGCAAGTATTGCACTTGCGCTTGGCTTAGTAGGTTGTGGCGAAAAACAACAAGAAACCCAAGTAGCCGACACTCAAGCAGCAACAGCACCGGCAGAAAAACCGTTAGAGCTAGGTATTGAATTGGCTAATATGGACAGCTCAGTTCGCCCGCAGGATGACTTTTACTACCATGTAAATGGCACTTGGTTAGCAACAACCGAAATTCCAGGTGACAAGTCTAACTATGGTTCTTTTTCGCAATTATATGATGAGTCGCAAAAAGCGATGAAAACGGCGCTTGAAAACGCAGCGGCCAATAAGTCGGCTGAAAAAGGCAGCGACGAGTACAAAATTGGCGCGTTTTATAAAAGCTATATGAATAAAAACGCCCGTAATGAGCTTGGTGTTACACCGCTGCAACCGTCGCTAGATAGTATTGATAGTGTAAAATCTAAGTCTGATCTAATTAGCCTTATGGCGTCTATTCAACAGCAAGGCGGCACTCTACCGTTTGGTTGGTTTATCAATAACGATGCTAAAAATTCAAGCGAATATGCTTTGTATTTATCTCAATCTGGCTTGGGTTTACCTGATCGCGATTACTACTTAAAAGACGATGAGAAATTTACTAAAATTCGCGCCTCTTATGAGCAATACATAACTGATGTATTAGCTAAAGCGGGTGTCAAAGAGGCCGCACAAGCAGCAACAAGCGTACTTGCCTTTGAAAAAACCATTGCTGATGCGCAGTGGAGCCGTGTACAAAGCCGTGATGCAACTAAGTCATACAATAAAATGACCCTAGCAGAGGCAGATAAGCTTGCTGGAGAGCTTGATTTATCGACATTTTTTAAAGAGGCAGGTGTAAACACCGCTGATATTATTGTGCGCCAACCAAGCTTTTTAGAAGCGCTGGGTGGTATTTATCAAAACACCGACTTAGCAACCTGGAAAAACTACCTTAAGTTTCATTTTGTGAGTGGCTATGCGCAGCTATTAAATGATGATTTGGTTGACCTTAAATTTAACTTTTACAGTACGACATTACGTGGTGTAGAAGAGCAAGCACCACTTTGGAAAAAAGCCGTAGATGCGTCTAACAGTGTGTTAGGTGAAATTTTAGGTAAAGTGTACGTTAAAGACAATTTTCCGCCTGAAGCTAAAGCACGTATGGAAGAGCTAGTTGATAACGTAATTAAAGGTTACAGTGTTGCAATTGAAGGTCTTGATTGGATGGGACCTGAAACAAAAATTGCAGCACAGGAAAAACTAGACAAATTTATTCCTAAAATTGGCTACCCAGATAAGTGGAAGGATTACTCTGAGCTTGAAATTAATTCAGACGAGCTAGTAGGTAACTACATCCGTTACAGCCAATGGGCGTATAAAGACATGATTGCCAAATTAGGCAAACCTGTTGACCGTTCAGAATGGTACATGACACCGCAAACAGTGAATGCCTACTACAACCCGGTAAACAACGAAATTGTATTCCCTGCTGCTATTTTACAACCACCATTCTTTAACTTAGAAGCGGATGATGCGGTAAACTATGGTGCTATTGGTGCGGTAATTGGACACGAGCTAGGCCATGGTTTTGACGACCAAGGCTCTAAATACGACGGCGATGGTAATTTACGTAACTGGTGGACTGAAAGCGACCTTAAACAGTTTGAAGAGCGTTCAGGTGCGTTAGTTGAGCAATTTAACAAGTACAAACCGTTTGACGATGCGAATGTAAATGGTGAGCTTACGCTTGGCGAAAATATTGGTGACCTAGGTGGGTTAACAGTCGCGTATAAGGCATATCAGCTATCATTAGGTGATAATAAAGCGCCAGTTATTGATGGTTACACAGGCGATCAACGCTTCTTTATGGGGTGGTCGCAAATTTGGCGTCGTAACTACCGCGATGAAGAATTACGTAACCGTTTAATGACCGACTCGCATTCACCAAGCCATTATCGTGTAATTGGTATTTTGTCTAATATGCCAGAGTTTTACGAAGCGTTTGATGTAAAAGAAGGCGACAAAATGTATATCAAACCAGAAGATCGCGTAAAAATTTGGTAATCAGATAATGTTATACCAATTCGCAATAATACTTGATTATTTTTAGGGGCTAAAAGTGTCGTTATCTGCGTTAAAAAATTTTCATTTAGAATAACTAAATAACGAATTTTTTGCCTAGCTATCAACACGTTTATCTATCCTCAAAATAGATCACTTAATTAAGCAGATTGGTACTAGTTAACTAAAAACCAGTGAATAAAAAAGCCAGTAAGTTTAACTTACTGGCTTTTTTGATACGAAATTTTAAACGCTTACTTTATTGTTTCATTAGGGTTTCGTACATCCATGCTTCGTTAACTAAAATGTTTTTATATAAAGCGAGTTGGTTTTGAGTGCGTACTAAATTGTGTTCGGGGTATGCGGTTTTAAAGTACACGTCGTTATTTAAGTAATCTGTTAAAAAGCGCACACTGAGCATCAGGGGCATTATTTTAGCGCCTAAAAGTAAACTGAGCTGTTCTTGTTTACTCAATATTGGTTTGAGTGGTGCTAAGTAACCTTTAACGAGTGCTTCAAAAACCTCTTTTCTAATAACAACCTTATCAAGACGTGTCGAATCCTCTGCTTCTGCACAGCAAAATGTACGTACCATATCGCCAAAATCGTGTAATAAAAAACCAGGCATGCAGGTGTCTAAATCAATAACAGCTTTCGCTTTATGAGTTTTACTGCAGTAGAGCATATTATTGATTTTAGTGTCGTTGTGGCAAACTCGAATAGGTAAATGCTGAGTTATAGCTTTAAGTTCATTTACTAAGTGTTGTTGCGATAAGCAAAATTCAATGTCTTTTTTACTGCGGTTAAGCCTGCTTTCATCACTATGAGTTATTGCTGTGTTTAGCTGCTCAAAGCGCATAGCCAAGTTATGAAAATCATCAATCACAGTATGCAGTGTGGCTGTGTCAAAATCGTGTAAGGCACTTGCAAAAGTACCAAAGGCCAAAGCAGCTTGATGCGCTTGCTCTGGGTTTTTAACAACATCCTCGCTGTAACTGTGCTCAATATAGTTAAGTACGCGATATGGCTCTTCATTAAGTATGGTTAAATACTCGTTTTTGCCTGTGTTAATGTGTTTAACAATATCGAGCGGATAGTTTTTTTGCTTCTGCTTAGTATTTAGGTGTTGCTCAATAAGTTGTGCGTTACTGACAATTTGAGCTGGGTACTTAAATACATGAGTGTTAAGTTTTTGCACAATAAATCGCTGTTCAAAATGTGTTAGTAGCCATGTGCTATTGATATGACCGCGACTGATGGTACTCAACTGAGTTGTTTCAGGGTTGAGTTTTAGCAGTTTACTCAACGTATTTTGTACAGTGTTATTCATCGTAACTCACTTAATTAAGCGTATCGAGATTGCAGTTTTTCAATTATTTCAGCATTAGCGGCGGGGAAGTCATAGTGAGTTAACTCACTAATATTTACCCATTCACTAGGTTGCCCTTCAGCGCCATGCGCTTCACCGCTAAAGTTACTGACAACGTGAATATCGAGTTTTACGCATTTGTCGCCATAATCATGTTCGATCACCATGAGCTGGCTAGAGCTGTGAATAGTAATACCTACTTCTTCAGTCAACTCACGTTTAAGCGCTGCAAATACACTTTCATTCGCTTCAACTTTACCACCAGGAAACTCCCATAAGCCACCTTGATGTTGGTCATCGGCACGTTTGCAGATAAATATTGCATTATTTTTTTTAATTACACCAACGGCTACATTTACTATTTTTATTGTCATATTTTTATCCCATAAAAAAAGCGACGCAAGCGCCGCTTTTTAATTACTTACAATGCGTGGTTATTTTAATTTACCACAACATTGCTTGAATTTTTGACCTGAACCACAAGGACACGGATCGTTACGACCAACTTTTGGCTCTGTTCTGGCCATTACCGTAGCACTTGGAGGTGCTTCGCCGCCTACGTGCTCAGCTTCTTCATGTTGGTACTCGCGAGGGGCATTTTCACTCTTACGGTGTTGCTCTTCTACTTTTTCAACATCTTCTTCTGCACGTACTTGTACTTTACTTAAAATGCTAACTACATCAACTTTTAAGTTTTCAAGCATTTCAGAGAACAGTTCAAACGACTCGCGTTTGTACTCTTGCTTTGGATTCTTTTGCGCGTAGCCACGTAAGTGAATACCTTGGCGTAAATGATCCATCGCCGCAAGATGATCTTTCCAATGTTGGTCAAGACTTTGAAGCATAATTGCTTTTTCGAATTGACGTAGAACTGAATCACCAACTTGCTGCTCTTTTTGCTTGTAAGCTTGATCAACAGCTTCTTCAATACGCTCACGAAGTTTTTCTTCGTATAGTTTATTGTCGTCTGCTAACCATTGAGTAATTGGTAGCTCAATTAAGAAGTCTTGTTTTAAGCGCTCTTCAAGACCTGGTACATCCCACATTTCTGCAAGGCTTTGTGGAGCAATGTATTGATCTATTGTATTGCTTAGTACGTCACCACGAATTGCAGTGATAGTTTCTGAAATATCACCTTCTTCAAGTAATTCATTACGCTGAGAGTAAACAACACGACGTTGATCGTTTGCTACGTCATCGTATTCAAGTAGCTGTTTACGAACATCAAAGTTACGTGCTTCTACTTTACGCTGTGCATTTTCAATTGCGCGGTTAACCCATGGGTGTTCAATTGCTTCACCGCGTTGCATACCTAGTTTACGCATCATGTTAGTCATGCGCTCGCCGGCAAATATACGCATAAGCGCATCGTCCATCGAAAGGTAAAAACGGCTAGAACCAGCATCACCTTGACGACCAGAACGACCACGTAATTGGTTATCTATACGGCGCGATTCATGGCGCTCAGTACCAATAATGTGTAAACCGCCAGCATCAATGACTGCATCGTGGCGAAGTTTCCATGCTGCTTTAATTTCAGCAATTTTTTCATCAGTTGGATTATCAAGTTTTTCAACTTCGCTATTCCAGTTACCACCTAGCACAATATCGGTACCACGACCGGCCATGTTAGTTGCAATGGTAACAGTACCAGGTAAACCTGCATCTGAGACGATATCAGCTTCTTGTGCGTGGAATTTAGCATTAAGTACATTGTGCTTAATTTTTTCTTTGCGTAAAAACTGTGATAAGTACTCAGAGCTTTCAATTGAGATAGTACCTACTAGTACAGGCTGTCCGCGTTCTTGACAGTCTTTAATATCAACTAAAATAGCTTCGTATTTTTCTTCTTGCGTTAGGTAAACTAAATCAGCGCGATCATCACGGATCATAGGCTTATTAGTTGGCATAACAACCGTATCTAGGCCATAAATTGACTGAAACTCAAATGCTTCGGTGTCGGCTGTACCTGTCATACCCGCTAATGTTTCGTACAAACGGAAGTAGTTTTGGAACGTAATAGACGCCAATGTTTGGTTTTCGTTTTGAATTTTAACACCTTCTTTAGCTTCCACAGCTTGGTGTAAACCTTCAGACCAACGACGACCTTCCATTGAGCGACCAGTATGCTCGTCAATGATGATAACTTCGTTTTCTTTAACAACGTAATCAACATCTTTTTGATATAATTTGTGCGCGCGAAGTGCAGCATATACATGGCTTAACAAGGTAATACTTGCGGCAGAGTACAGCGAATCGCCTTCTTCAATTAAGCCGCGCTCGCTAAGTAATTCTTCTACTTTAACTTGGCCGCGCTCAGTTAAATGAACTTGCTTAGACTTTTCATCGATTGTGTAATCGCCGTCGCCTTCAACACCTTCCTCGTCTTCTTTTTCTTGTAGTTCAAGTAAAGGAACGATGGTATTTATTTCAGTGTATAGCTGTGAGCTGTCCTCGGCTGGGCCTGAGATGATAAGCGGTGTACGCGCTTCATCAATTAGGATTGAATCAACTTCATCGACTACAGCGTAAAATAATGGACGCTGAACGCGCTCATCAATACTAAATGCCATGTTGTCGCGAAGGTAATCAAAACCAAACTCGTTGTTTGTACCGTAGGTAATGTCAGCAGCATACGCTTGCTTTTTTTGTTGTGGCATCATGCCAGGAACATTGCAGCCAACCGTTAGGCCTAAAAATTCAAATAACGGACGGTTAGTTTCAGCATCGCGTTTTGCAAGATAGTCATTCACGGTAATAACGTGAACCCCTTTACCAGTTAAGCCATTTAAGTAAGCAGGTAAGGTTGCAGTAAGTGTTTTACCTTCACCGGTACGCATTTCTGCAATACGGCCTTCGTGTAAAACCATGCCGCCTAGTAACTGTACGTCAAAGTGGCGCATGCCATTAACGCGCTTAGATGCTTCACGAACTACTGCAAATGCTTCAGGTAGAATATCGTCAAGGCTTTGTCCGTTATCGTAACGTTCTCTGAATTCTGCTGTTTTAGCGCGTAAATCTTCATCAGAAAGGGCTTCTAACTGCGTTTCTAGCGCATTGATTAGCGCGACCGTCTTTCTAAAGTTTTTAATAGTGCGGTCGTTGCGACTACCAAAAATCTTGGTAAATAAATTAGATATCATGATAAAACCGTTACAATCAATTCGTTGTTAGCCGCGTATCGGCTAACCCATTTTTAACAATTGGTAATTAATATGTGCTTTTAAGTAACACTTAGTACATATTAATTAGCAATTTTGTATTAAACCATTCAAAAAGCACTGTTTATTACGTGCGCTACTATACCAGACTCTGCCAAACAACAAACTATCTCAGCCAAAAGATCTGTATATAAAATAGAAAAATTTGATCTGCATTCTAAAAAAGCCGTGGTATTAACTCATTACTATAAAAATAGTAATGAACTGTGAATATATGGTGCTTAAAAAATTAAAAACAAGGGGGGCGTTACATTTGTGAACTTTAGAAAATTATGCTCAGATAACAGCATTAAACAATGGTGCGCTTAACGCGAAGGTGTGTTTCAACATGCAAAATAAGGTGAATAAATTAGTTGTATTGGGTGCTGGCTGGTTAGGTCATGCGCTATGTGTTAATGCACAACAGGCAGGTTGGAAGGTGCAGGGTACTCGTCGGTCAAATACACGAGAATTTGATTTTGAACGCCAGTTTAAATTAGAAGGTAATCAGCTAATACATCAGGTTGATTTAGACAATGCGTTTTGGGTCTGTGCTATTCCACCACGAAGTCGTCATAGCGAGAGTAATTACCCAGAAACACTTACTGCAGCCTTGGCGTTGTCTAAAAAGTTAAATGCAAAAGGGTTTTTATTATGTTCATCCACAGGGGTTTACGACCAAGAACCCGGTGTATACAGTGAAAGTAGCGATATTGCTTGCACCAATCCAAGGCAAACAAAATTATATCAGGCCGAAGAGCAAGTCCTTGAGCAAAACGGTAAGGTACTGCGTTTGGCAGGATTACTTGGCCCAAACAGAGAACCGGGTAAGTTTGTTGCGGGTAAAGAGCTTAATACCTCAAGTCAGCAAGTGGTGAATATGGTGCATCAGCAAGATGTAATAAATGCTATTTTTGCGGTAATAGCGCATTGGCAAGTAGGGCAAAATATTTACAATATCGTTAACCCCGAGCACCCAACAAAAGCCGATTACTATGCATTAAAGTGTAAGCAGCATGGTGGCGAAATACCAAAATTTACGAGCGATGAAAAAGCTGAGCGCAAGGTTATTGGCTCAGCTATCGAGGCGTTAGACTTTACTTACCAGTACGGTATTTAACACTTATTTTAATAAGAAGGGAGAGGGTTGTGGTCAATAAAGTCGCACAATTTACCTTCGCTCAATAGAGTGTTAGTTTGTTCTATATCGGGTGCAAAATAGCGATCTTTATCGTAGTAGGTCACGTATTCGCGTAGTAAATTTTTTGCCTTTGATACTTTTTCACACGGGCTTAGCGGTTTTCTAAATTCTAAGCCCTGTACTGATGCAAGCCACTCTATAGCCAAAACACCTTGTGTATTATTTGCCATCTCTTGTAACCGCCTCGCGGCAAACGTAGCCATTGAAACGTGATCTTCTTGGTTGGCAGATGTTGGTAAGCTATCTACAGACGCGGGATGCGCAAGCGATTTATTTTCAGATGCCAATGCTGCTGCTGTTACTTGAGCAATCATAAAGCCAGAGTTTACGCCACCGTTTTCAACTAAAAAGGGCGGTAATTTTGATAAGTTAGAATCAATAAGTAGAGCAATTCTGCGCTCTGCTAAAGCGCCAATTTCAGCAATTGCAACAGCGAGGTTGTCGGCGGCCATAGCGACAGGTTCAGCGTGAAAGTTTCCGCCAGAAATAATATCGCCTACATCAGCAAATACGAGTGGGTTGTCGGTTACACCATTTGATTCGCACAGCAATACGTCAGCTGCTTGGCGTATTTGTGTTAAACACGCACCCAATACTTGAGGTTGGCAGCGTAAACAATAAGGGTCTTGTACTTTTTCACAGTTTACATGTGAGTCGCTAATTTGTGATTGAGTATCAAGCAAATCTCTAAACACTTGTGCGGTATCTATTTGACCACGTTGCCCACGAATTTCGTGAATACGTGAGTCAAAGGGAGCGCGGCTCCCCATTGCTGCTTCAATACTTATAGAGCCTATTACACAGCTTTGCGCATATAAATCTTCTGCTCTAAATAACCCCTGTAATGCAAAAGCGGTAGACGCTTGAGTACCGTTAAGCAGCGCTAAACCTTCTTTTGCTGCAAGCGTAAGCGGTTCAAGCCCTGCTATTTTCAAACCTTCAGCCGCACTGATTATTTTACCCTGATGGCGCATCTGGCCTTCGCTTAGCAAGGGTAAGCACATATGTGCAAGTGGAGCTAAGTCACCCGAAGCGCCAACAGAGCCTTTTTTAGGAACGCATGGGTAAACTTCACTATTTAGCAACTGTATAAAGAACTCGATGACTTGTAAGCGAATGCCAGAAAAGCCACGAGAAAGTGAGTTGATTTTTAGTGTAATCATCAATCTTACTGTGCTGTCGTCCATGTACTCGCCAATGCCAGCGGCATGAGAAAGCACAATTGAACGCTGAAGTAGCTCAAGCTCGTCATCGGCAATTTTGGTATTAGCAAGCAGGCCAAACCCGGTGTTAATTCCATACACTGTGCGTTGCTCATTAATGACATTTTGAACGGTTTGTGCGCTGGCAGCGATTTGAGATTCGGCATTTTTTTCAAGGTTTATTTGTACACTTGATGCATTAATCTTTCTTAGACTATTTAAATCAAGCGAGCCGGGCGTGAGAGTTAGTTCGACCATGATTATTCCTCGTTCAGCATTGGTAAGTCTAAGTTTTGCTCTTTGGCACAGTTTTTTGCGATGTCGTAACCGGCATCTGCATGGCGCATTACACCGGTAGCGGGGTCATTCCAAAGCACGCGACCAACACGTGCTTTCGCTTCGTCTGTACCATCGGCAACAATAACAACACCTGAGTGTTGGCTAAAGCCCATTCCTACACCACCGCCATGGTGAAGTGATACCCACGTAGCACCGCTTGCAGTGTTAAGCAACGCATTAAGCAATGGCCAATCAGAGACGGCATCTGAACCATCTTTCATGCTTTCTGTTTCACGATTAGGGCTTGCTACTGAGCCAGAATCAAGATGATCACGGCCAATAACAATAGGTGCTTTAAGCTCACCATTTTTTACCATTTCATTAAATGCCAGTGCTAGGCGTGCTCTGTCTTTTAAACCCACCCAGCATATACGAGCCGGTAGGCCTTGGAATTGAATGCGTTCGCGCGCCATATCAAGCCAATTGTGCAAATGTGCATCATCAGGGATTAGTTCTTTTACTTTAGCATCTGTTTTATAAATATCTTCTGGATCGCCCGATAAAGCGACCCATCGAAACGGGCCAATACCCTGGCAAAATAATGGGCGGATATAAGCTGGAACAAAGCCAGGGAAATCAAATGCGTTTGTAACACCTTCTTCAAATGCCATTTGGCGGATATTATTACCGTAGTCAGTGGTTGCTGCGCCTGCTTTTTGTAGGGCTAACATGGCATTAACTTGTACAGCCATTGATTGTTTGGCTGCTTTTACAACCGCTTTTGGATTTTGTTCACGCATTTTTGCGGCGTACTCCATAGTCCAACCTTGTGGTAAGTAACCATTAAGTGGGTCGTGTGCTGATGTTTGGTCAGTCACTATATCGGGTGTAATGCCACTGCTTACAAGTGTGCTAAATATATCTGGAGCGTTGCCCAGCAAGCCAACCGAAATTGCTTTGTCGTTAACGCATGCGTCAGTAATTAACTGCAGTGCATGTTCAAGATTTGTGGCTTTTACATCAACGTAGCCAGTTTTAATGCGAAAATCGATGCGGCTTTCGTCACACTCAACAACTAAGGCGCAAAAGCCCGCCATAGTTGCCGCCAGTGGCTGCGCGCCGCCCATGCCACCAAGGCCACCTGTTAACACCCATTTACCTTTAGCTTGACCATTAAAGTGTTGTTTAGCCATAGCTACAAATGTTTCGTATGTGCCTTGTACAATGCCCTGAGAGCCAATATAAATCCAAGATCCAGCCGTCATTTGGCCGTACATCATTAAACCTTTTTTATCTAGCTCGTTGAAGTGCTCCCAGTTAGCCCAGTGGGGTACCAAGTTTGAATTTGCAATTAAAACGCGAGGAGCATTGCTGTGTGTTTTAAATACGCCAACAGGTTTACCTGACTGAACAAGCAATGTTTCGTCATCATTTAATCGGTCTAGGGTTGCTATTATTTTATCAAAACTTGGCCAATCACGTGCCGCTCTACCAATACCACCATAAACAACTAATGCGTGAGGATGCTCTGCAACCTCAGGGTCTAAATTGTTCATGAGCATGCGTTTTGCCGCTTCAGTTTGCCAGCTTTTTGCGCTTATCATATCGCCATGCGGTGCACGTATTATGCGACTTGTGTCGAGTCGGTTAGTCATGTGTTGCTCCTGTTGTATATACAAGGTGATTTGTCACAAAAAAAGCGCATGATGCGCAATTTTGTTTATCTTATTTTTTAAACGTTAAGTGTCCGCCCAAGCGGTATTTGCTACCAGGCGATACAAGTCGTGCAAAACTTACAATACCGTTAACTGACCATGTTCTGCGAATAACTTGCAGGCAAGGCTCTTCGTTATATAGGTTTAACCATTGGCACATTTCGTTGTTGGGCATAATGGCTTCTACTGTGTGTCTAGCTTGGGTGAGAGGTGCAACACTTGAAAGATACTCATGAGGAGTCGTTGCACTAAAATCTTGTTGTAAATAGCCGCTAGCAAGCGCAGGGTTTACAAAGCGTTCTTCAAGCTGTATTGGGCTGTCGTTTTCGTTATGAACCAGTACGCTTCGGTACACGACGCTATCTACTTCTACTCCTAGTGCGATAGCAATAGGGGCCACCGCGTTTATTGATTCAAGTATAAGCACGCTACAGGTGTAGTTGCCGTTACGTTCTTTAACTTCATCGGCAATATTTTTAATTTCAAGTAATGAAGATTGCGACTTAAACGAAGCAACAAATGTTCCAAGGCCTTGGCTACGCGTAAGTATTCCAGCTTCTGTTAATTCGCTAAGTGCGCGGCGAGCAGTCATTCTGCTAACGCTAAATTGTGTGCTTAGCTCGTTTTCAGAGGGAACGCGTTGGTTTTCTTGCCACAAACCGCTGCGAATTTTATCAACAATAAATTGTTTTATTTGCGCAAATTTAGGTGTTGTCATTAACTGGGTAGCTGCATTAGGAGTAATTTATATTAAATAAGATGACACAATCCTCTTGTATATACAAGATGTGTTGTTAGACTATATTTCAATCATGTCAGGGTATGTATGGACTGCAATATGCAAAACACTCAACAAAATAATAACTTAGAAAATATCGATTTACTTTTAATCGATGCAAATATTGCCACAATGGATCCTACTAGAGATACACCTTATGGGATCATCAAAAATGCAGCGTTAGCCATTAAAAACGGAATAATTGTATGGTTAGGTGAACAAGCATCGTTACCGCCATTTGACGCTTTTGCAACGCCAACTTTGAGCATAAAAGGGCAATGGCTAACACCTGGTTTAATAGATTGCCATACACATTTGGTATTTGCTGGTTCTCGTGCGCAAGAATTTGAGCAGCGATTACAAGGCGTAAGCTATGAACAAATTGCAGCGCAAGGCGGAGGCATTGCAAGTACAGTAAAAGCAACCAGAGCTGCAGATAGAGAGCAACTATTTGTTGATGCCAAAGACAGGCTCAATACACTGTTAAAAGAAGGCGTAACAACAGTTGAAATTAAGTCGGGTTATGGGCTTGATACCGAAAACGAAATTAAACTATTAGAAGTGGCAAGACTACTGGGTGAGCATCACCCTATTGATATAAAAACAACATTTTTAGGCGCTCATGCATTACCTAAGGAATACAAAGGCCGTGCAGATGAATATATTGATTTGGTGTGCAACGAGATGCTTGAGCAAGTCGTTGCAGGTGGCCTTGCCGACGCCGTTGATGTGTTTTGCGAAAATGTAGGGTTTAGTTATGAGCAAACTAAGCGCGTATTTGCGGCGGCGGCTAAACATAATTTGCCAGTAAAATGCCATGCAGAGCAGTTATCTAATCAGCATGGTGCTGCGCTGGTGGCCGAATTTAATGGATTATCGGCAGATCATATAGAGTACCTTGATGAGCAAGGTGTAGAAGCCATGGCAAAGGCTGGCACTGTAGCTGTGCTGTTACCGGGGGCATTTTATTTTTTAAGAGAAACTAAACAGCCCCCCATAGAGCTACTTAATCAATATAAGGTTCCAATTGCGATTGCGAGCGACTTTAACCCAGGTACTTCCCCCCTGTGTTCGGTGCAATTAATGATGAATATGGCATGTACACTCTTTAGATTAACACCAGAGCAAGCACTGGCAGGTGTTACCAGCAACGCAGCTAAAGCACTGGGATTAAATGATAGAGGAGTGTTAAAAGTGGGAGCCAGAGCCGACGTTGCACATTGGCAAATAAGCCACCCATCGCAATTAAGTTACCAATTCGGCGTAAATAAACTGTCAAATTTATGGATTTTGGGTAAACTTAATTAGTTTGTATTATTTTTGTTCATATTTAACATGTTGTTGTTAAAGTTTTTTTACGAATACGAGTGCCGTTAACTTGAATATATTAACCGACAGTAATTTTCCGATTTTTTTTAGTGGAGCGCTTTTAATGGCGATGATCACCACTTTATTTTCGGTTAAAAATACCAACATTAAATTTAGTTATTTATGCACCGGTGTTGTAGGTTTAGCTATTTTAAGTAGCGGTGAAGCATGGTTATCTATTTTATTGGCCTTTGGTTTTTGTTTTCATTTATGGCAATCATTCGAACGTAATAATTGGAGTATGATTATTACCAGCTCTGCCGCGGGACTGTTGTTTGTGGTGTTGTTTTCAGCACATTTGTTATTGGATGTGCCGTTATTTTGGGTTGTACTAGCTATATTACTGTGTGCTGTAGTTGGTTTGCTAAATGATGAAAGTGACGAGCCCAAGGTTAGCATGGCCCCAAAGCAGGTCGACGACGCCTTTGTAGAAGAGTCACCTCTTTCAGTATTTGCTAGCAAAAAAGAGTTACGCCAAGGTTACTACGTGTGGTGTGATGATACTCAAGTTGAAGCCGTGCTTATTATTATTCGACTTGAAGGCTTTGAGCAAGTTAATCAGCATATAGGCCGTGGCTTTGGCGATATTTTATTAGCGCAATCAGCAAATAGAATACAAGAACAATTAGAAAGCGAAGAAGTGATTACTTTAGTGGGTAATGAAAAACTTGCTCATTTAGGTGGGTTAAATTTTGCGTTTATTTGCAGCTTAGCCAATCATAAGCATTTACACGAACAGATTATTGACACCATACTCGGTGCAACACTTAAGCCTTTTAATGTCGCCAATTGTACGGTTGAAGTGAAAGCGCGAGCAAGCTACGTTGCCTGTAATGAGCAAGATACTAACTTTGACGATTTAATTTCTTATGCCTACTTAGCCCTTGATAGCCAGCCTACTCAAAAAGTGGTGCCTTATCACCAGCAAATGATGATTGAGCAATTGGAACAGCAAGCGCGCTTAAAAGAGCTTGCTAACATTGACTTTGCAAGCGAGCTTGAGTTGTATTTTCAACCGGTTATTTGTAATAAAAATGGTCAAATTGAATTTTTAGAATTGTTATTGCGTTGGCAGCATCCTAAACAAGGGATTTTATCTGCTAATCGTTTTATTGATGATATTAGAATTGCAGGACTTGGTTACCCACTTGCTAAGTTTGTTATAGAACGGGCTGCAGAACTTGCTATGGCACTTAGAATGGAAGGCATAGCTATACCGCTAAGCATTAACGTATTTGGCCCAGAAATGCTTAATGAAGAGTTTGTTGAGTTTGTTGATAATGTAATAACAGAGCACAACTTACAAATGGGGGATTTAATTGTTGAGTGTCCATTACATATATTTACGGGGCTCGATGATAAAGGCAGAGCGATGATCGCAAGGCTGAACAATATTGGCTTAAAGCTTTGTGTTGATGGCTTAGGTGATAACCCTGTACTGCTTTCTAAGTTACCTAGCTTAGCGGTGGAATATATAAAAGTAGCGCCGTCATTAACGGCTGATTTTAGCAACCAAAATAATATTCGCAGTTTAGTTGGCGGTATGGTTGAAATGCATAATCAGCAAAAAACAAAAGTCATTTTTGAAGGGGTGGAAACCCTTGAGCAACTTAAATTTGTTAAAAGTTTAAATGCCTATGCTGCCCAAGGTTATTACTTTGGGCATCCGCTTAGTAGCATAGGCTTAATGAGCTGGTTAAAAGAGTGGCAACAAGCACAAGGTTAATTAGAGTGAGCGCAAAGGACTTCGTTTTGCGCTACCTTACTGACGTTTCAAGGTTGTAATACAGGAGAGTAATGCTGCTAAGGTTACATTATCTATTAATTTATAGCCTCACATCACGATCAAATTTATTTGAATGAGCACTCGCTTTCTTTTGCCAGTAAATAGCTATTTACCAATGCACTGATCACTTGTCCTACATGGGTTGAACCTATTTCAGGTCCGTTTGGGTGTTGGCTCGGTGATGCCTCACATAGGTGTAAGTATTTAGCGTTTCGGTTACTTGCTGCTTTATATATAAAATGTTCAGTGTCGCTGACACTAAACCCACAGCATGTATAGGCACTTACAGGCATAAATGTAATACTGTCTAGATCTACTTCAATACCTAGGGGTAATGAATCAAAACCGTTAATAGCCTTATCAATAGACTGAGTAAGCGTTATGTCGCGTTTTACTTTGAGTGACTGGTAGCTATCAAACGTGAAGTTTGCCTGCGTCATGGCATCAATAATTGCTTGGTTATTTTTCTGCTCGTGTAGGCCAATAACATGGTAATTATTCAGTAGCTTCTCGTTATAAGCATATCGAAACCCATTGCCACTGTGGCGTCCTTCGCATTCTCTAAAGTCAGCATGAGGGTCAAAGTTTATTGCATTAACTGGTGTATGCTGTGAACCACTAAGTGCACGAATAATCCCTAAGCAGTTATTGTGCCCGCCACCAATCACAATTGGCTCAAGACCCGCTTTAAATATTAGATTTAATACACTTTCTACGCGCTCATCTAACTGTTGGCATAGCAAACGTAGTTGCTGAAGTTGTTCAGGGTTTTTGTTGTTTAATTGGTTACTTTGCGCCATTAGGTCATCAACGTGGACTTCGCCAAGTAACAACACTTTTTGAGTGGCAATAAATTGATTATGGGGTTGGTTTAAAAATTTAGATAAAAAAGCAGGCCAAGCTTCACTTGCCCCGCTATTGCCTAAATTTGCTTTAGGGCCAATGTCTTCACATATGCCTAAAAGTACATAGCGCATACCAAACTCAGCGGCATCAACAAGGGCTTGTTGAACATCTACGTGAGTGTCGAGTAAAGACATGGCTTGCCATGCTTTTTTTTCGTTTGCGCGGGTAGAGCATAAGGCTTTAACCGCGCTTTCATCATATACTTTTAACTGAGTGGTCACGTTATACTTCTACAACTTCCAACTCAAGTTCCTCAGCAGATAACACAATACCCGTGCTATCGGCATAGATGAAGTCGTCATCGAAAAACGACACACCAGCAAAGTTAACACCAATCCCATTTTCGCCAGCGCCTTCGCTGTCGGCAGCCACAGGGATTGATGCTATCGCTTGAATACCTACATCAAGCTCTTCTAGCTCATCCACATGGCGGACAGCTCCGTATACAACAATGCCATTCCAATTGTTTTCAAAAGCTAGTTCAGCAAGTTCAATATCAATAAGTGCACGGCGAGTAGAGCCACCACCGTCAATTAATAGCACTTGTTCTGTACCGTCTTGAGATAGTATTTCGCGGATCAGTTCATTATTTTCAAAACATTTAACCGTTTTAATGCGGCCACCAAAACTGTGTCGACCACCAAAGTTGATGAACATTGGTTCTAGCACGTCAACCACGTCAGCAAAGTGGTCACATAAATCAGAAGTGCTGTAATCCATTATTTTATCCTCAAAAGGTACATTAATTTATAACTCAGTATACCTGCCTTATAACCAATAACAACGACTTAATCGTAGTAAATTTAAGCAAAACAAGGAGTAAATCAAGAATGGCAACAATAGTGTCTTAAAAGCGTCACTCAATTGTTATTTACAACACCTAAGCTAAATCAGTGTTCATATATTATGCGATGAGGAATAAGCAATGGGTAATAATAATATACTTAAAAAAGTAGCTCAGTTTGACGAGCGATTATTTTTAACTTTGTTTAATTGTAACTCACCTAAGTGGCTAAAAAAAATGGCGTTTGGATTATCTAAAAGTGGTGACGGCGGATTGTATTTAGTTATATGTGCAGGTGTGTGGTGGCTTAGTAAAAACGAGCTGCACCAGCTATTACCAATCGCAATAATGCTTGGCTTTATTATTGAGCGGCCCATTTACTTTTTAGCTAAAAAGTATTTTGCACGAATAAGGCCATGCGATTGTTTAGTAACCAATGCCTATATAGTACCGAGTGACAAGTTTAGCTTACCGTCAGGTCACAGTGCTGCCGCTTTTTTAGTTGCTATTATTTTGTGTCACTTTTTCCCTCAGTATGTATGGCTATTTTTAGGCTGGGCTGGTGGTGTGGCAATATCGAGAGTGGTATTGGGGGTCCATTATCCTGCTGATATTATTATTGGTGCACTGATAGGTAGTTCATGTGGGTTATTTGCATTGGCACTAGTGGTGCCAGCATGAAAATATTATACGGTATTCAAGGCACTGGGAATGGCCATATAACAAGGGCCCGCGTTATGGCTAGCTGCTTTAAAAAACTAAACATTGACGTTGATTATGTTTTTTCAGGACGTGCAAATAAAGATTACTTTGATATGCACGACTTTGCGAACTATAAAAGCTTTAGAGGGCTGTCGTTTAATACTAAAAACGGGCAAGTAAAAAGCCTTCAAACCGTTAAAAATGCGCGTATTTGTAAGTTAGTGAAAGACATTAAATCGTTCGATGTAAAGCAGTATGACTTTGTGCTTAATGACTTCGAGCCAATTACTGCATGGGCAGCTAAACGAGCGGGTGTTCCTGTGGTTGGTATCAGTCACCAGGCGGCTTTTTTATCTAACAGTGTTCCTATGTTTAGCCGAGGTATTTTACGTAAGTCGTTAATAAAATATTATGCACCTGCTGATACGTATTTGGGGGTTCATTGGCAGCCATTTGCTGAAAACATTATTCCACCATTTATTGCACATCATGAACATAGTAATCCTGTTGCGATTATTAACAAAGTGTTGGTGTACTTACCCTTTGAAAACCTTGCTAGCATTATTGACTACCTAAAGGACTTTCCCGAAAAAGAGTTTTATTGTTATCACCCCGATGCGCAAAATAGATCGCTGGGTAATATACATTTACGTTCGCCTTCAAGATCTGACTTTTTAAATGATTTAGCCAATACAAGCGGCGTGATTGGTAATGCCGGGTTTGAACTTGCCAGTGAGGCATTAAAGTTGGGTAAAAAGTTATTACTAAAGCCGTTAGATGGCCAGTTTGAACAAAGTGAAAATGCACAAACATTACTCACTATGGGAATGGCTCATGTAATGAATTACTTAAATCCACAAGCATTAGATGACTGGAATAATGCACCTCAAAACAGGCAAATTAATTACCCTAGCGACCCTGAACCACTTGTAGATTGGTTATTACAAAAACAGTGGCATAAAACTCAATTACTACACAGAGGTTTATGGGGAAGTGTTAATTTGTAATGCCATACATTTTTCAGGTATGACCAGTTTGCAAAAAGCTAAAAAAAATAAAAGCAGATTAGTACATTAGTCTATAATAAGGTTGCATATTAACCAAAGGTGTTTGAAATGAGTTTTTTAGAAAATTTAACGATTAAGAGGCGATTGCAACTTAATGCTTTGGTAGTTGGTTTAGCAATGGTTATTCTATTATGTGTAACTATTTTTGAGGGAAAGGAAAATCTTAAATTAAATCAGACTATACAGCTAGCGAAAGAGCTGAATATTCAGCAATTAGAGTTAAGAAAGCATGAAAAAAACTTTTTGTTTTACAAAACAGAGAGCTCTTTAGAGTCGTTCGAAAAAGAGTATGCAGTCCTAGATACAAAGTTAGCTGAATTACAGGCTTTAATGGCTAGTTTAAATATAGATACTCAGAAAGCAATTCAGCTAAAAAGCTTAGTTGCTAAATATAATAGCGATTTTAATAACGTAGTCTCTCTTCAAAGAAAAATAGGCTTAAATCCAAAAGACGCTCTTTATGGTGAACTAAGAAGTGCTGTGCATAAAGTAGAAACCTTGCTTAACGAGCAGCAAAGCGATGAGTTGCTAGTACTTATGTTGCAATTAAGACGTGCTGAAAAAGATTTTATGCTGCGTTTAGATACCAAGTATCTCCCCCGTTTTGATGACACAATTACTAAGCTTGAACAAAGCCTTTCTCGTTCAACAATAGACTCAAACACCAAATCACAGCTCAATAGCTTAATTGCTACTTATCAAAGTTCTTTTCAGGCGCTGGTAAAAGCCCAAGTTGAATTAGGGGTAAACTTAGAGTCAGGAGCTCTTGGTAAAATGCGAGAAAGCGTGTCAAAAAGTGACACTGTTGTTAGCCAAATTGTTGAAGAAACAGTAACTCATGTTAAAAACAGCGTAAGTGAGGCACAGTTTTTGGCAATTACTATTTTCGTTATTGCAGGCGTTATTGTTTTAGTATTGGTTTATTTTACTAGCCATTCTATTATTGTGCCTATTGAACGCGTTTATCACAGCATAAATGACATTAGGCGCAATAACGACTTAAGCGTAATGATAGAGCAAACAGGTAAAGATGAAATCACTATCATGACGACTGACTTTAATAGTTTAATAGGTGACTTTAAAAACCTGATTTACGAAGTAAATGGCGCATTAAACACACTCAATGTAGCAACAGATCATTTATCTGAGAGCACAGCAGCCACAAGCTCAGGTATGCAAGAGCAATTACACGAAGCTGACATGGTTGCTACCGCAGCGACAGAAATGCAAGCGACTATTCAGGATATTTCGCACAACACTGAAGCGGCTGCTAAAAAAGCGGAGTCTACAAACTTGAGTGCTCAACAAGGCCGTAGCGAAGTTGAATCAACCGTTAACCATATCAGAGAATTGTCTGGATCTTTAGGCAGTGCATCTGATGTGGTGTCTCAACTAGAAAAAGACGGTGAAACGATTGGCTCGGTGCTTGATGTTATTCGTGGTATTGCAGAACAAACTAACTTACTTGCGCTTAATGCGGCAATTGAAGCTGCTCGTGCTGGTGAGCAAGGTCGCGGCTTTGCGGTGGTTGCTGATGAAGTACGCTCGCTAGCCCAGCGTACGCAAGAATCTACAAGTGAAATCGAAGGGATTATTAATACCCTACAGCAACGTACTCAGGAAGTTGTAAGCATTATGCACCAATGTCGCTCACAAGGTGATGAAAGTGCATCTCAGGCAATTAAAGCGGGTGAGTTGTTGGGTGCTATTACTGAAGATGTGCAAACCATTATGGAAATGAGTACACAAATTGCCGTTGCTATTGATGAGCAAAGCCAAGTTGCATCAGAGGTTAATAAAAACGTGGTACGTATTAGAGATATTGCACAAGATGCATCAGAGCATGCATCGCGTAACGCGCAAACCAGTGAAGAGGTATCTGAGCAAGGTCGCGTACTATATGCTGCGATAGATAAATTTAAAGTCTAAATTTATTAAAGAGCCAATAAAGTTTAAGGAATAAACTTTATTGGCACACTGTCTTTATTTTTTGTGTTTTCGCTTACACGTTCTAAATATTCATTCCACAACTGAGTCTGCTGTTCTTGCAGCTTAGCAAAATAGTTCCAGCTAAATAATCCGCTATTATGGCCATCGTCAAAATCTAGGCGCAATGCGTAATGACCAACCGGGACTATTTTTTTTATCCCGACTGATTGCTTGTTTAAAACCAGCTTCATAGGGCCAGAGCCATGGCCTTGTACTTCTGCTGATGGAGAGTGAACACGTAAAAATTCACAACTAAATACGGCTTTACTATCATCGTCAAAGTAAACATCTAAATTTTTGCTCACGCTATGATAATGCACTTTTGTTACGTGTTTCATGTTTGGTATCCCATTAAAAAAGCCCCCAATATGGAGGCTTTTAGTATAACTACTTATAGTACCAATTAAAGAATAAAGCGGCTTAAATCTTCATCTTCAACTAGTGCACCTAAATGTTTTTCAACATAAGCCGCATCAATAACTACCGACGACCCAGCTTGCTCAGACGCATCGTATGAAATCTCTTCCATTAGCTTTTCCATCACGGTATGAAGACGACGAGCACCAATATTTTCGGTTTTCTCGTTAACTTGCCATGCCGCTTTTGCAATACGCTCAATAGCGTCATCACTGTACTGAACATCAACTTGCTCTGTTTTAAGTAGCTCGCGCTGTTGCTCTGTGAGTGAAGCATGAGGCTCTGTAAGTATACGTTTGAAGTCGTTTGCAGTAAGCGCTTCAAGCTCAACGCGAATAGGTAAGCGACCTTGTAGTTCAGGGATCATGTCTGATGGTTTAGCCATTTGGAATGCACCAGAGGCAATAAATAGCATGTGGTCAGTTTTAACCATACCGTGCTTAGTATTTACTGTTGAACCTTCAATAAGCGGAAGTAAATCGCGTTGTACACCTTCTCGACTAACATCTGGACCCGATGAATCTCCGCGCTTACAAATTTTGTCTATTTCATCGATAAACACAATACCATTTTGCTCTACAGCAAATATAGCCTGCTCTTTTAGCTCTTCTGGGTTTACTAATTTGCCCGCTTCTTCTTCGGTTAGTAACTTAAAGGCTTCCTTAATTTTGAGCTTGCGCTTAGTGCGCTTATCGCCACCCATGTTTTGAAACATGCCCTGTAGCTGGTTGGTCATTTCTTCCATACCAGGAGGCGCCATAATTTCTACGTTTGGTTGTACTTGTGCTAAATCGATTTCAATTTCTTTATCGTCTAGTTGACCTTCGCGAAGCTTTTTACGGAATGTTTGGCGTGTTGATGAGTTTTCATCACGCTGAGTTTCACCGTATTGATCTTTAACAGGTGGTAAAAGTGCATCTAAGATACGATCTTCGGCCGCTTCTTCTGCGCGGTGTTTAAACTTTTTAGTTTGTTGTTCACGTGTCATTTTAATAGACACTTCAACTAAGTCGCGAATGATGGTTTCAACTTCCTTACCAACATAACCCACTTCGGTGAACTTGGTTGCTTCTACTTTAATAAAAGGGGCATTAGCAAGTTTGGCTAAGCGGCGCGCAATTTCTGTTTTACCAACACCTGTAGGACCAATCATTAAAATATTTTTTGGCGTTACTTCTGCACGTAAATCATCGTTTAATTGCATACGGCGCCAGCGATTACGAAGTGCAATAGCAACGGCTTTTTTTGCGTTAGCTTGGCCAATAATATGTTGATCTAACTCGTGAACAATTTCTCTTGGGGTCATAGCAGACATAGCGGTTCCTATTATAATTCTTCAATAGTTTGGAAGTTGTTAGTAAATACGCAGATATCACCTGCAATAGTTAGGCTTTTTTCTACTATTTCACGAGCGCTTAAATCGGTGTTTTCTAATAACGCGGTTGCGGCCGATTGGGCAAAGTTACCACCACTACCAATGGCAATTAAGTCATTTTCTGGCTGAACGACGTCGCCGTTACCGGTGATAATTAAAGAGGCAGTTTCATCGGCTACAGCTAAAAGGGCTTCTAACTTTCTGAGTGCACGGTCACTACGCCAATCTTTCGCCATTTCAACAGCAGCTTTGGTGAGATTACCTTGATGCATTTCTAGTTTGCTTTCAAAACGTTCGAACAGGGTGAAGGCATCAGCAGTACCGCCGGCAAAACCTGCGATTACTTTGCCATTATAAAGGCGTCGAACTTTACGGGCGTTACCCTTCATTACGGTATTACCCAATGAAACTTGGCCGTCGCCACCAATTACAACTTTGTTGTCGCGGCGTACACTTACAATAGTGGTCATGTTATTCCTCATCATCGAGTTGCAGGGGCAACTCGTTAAAAACGATTATGATGAGGTTATATGGGTGAATGGTTTATTTTCAAGTCCAGCCCCAAATTCCGCAGCCGACGACTTTGACACGCTTGAGTTTATTTTTATCACTTTCTGCTTGGCGTTTCGTTTTATAAGGCCCTAAACGTACTTTATACCAAATACCCGTTTCGCCTTTGGTTTCTCTTATTTCAGATATAAGACCAGCAAAGGCTATTTTAGCTTTTAACGATTCAGCCTGTTCATGAGTCCTGAACGAGCCGCATTGCATAACATATGGACCTTTTTGTTCAATTTCTTTTACTTCTACTTGCACTTCATGGTTTCTGATTTCTTTTATAAATTCAGGCGCACGAGGAACGACCACTTCTATTTTTTCTTTTTCGGCTGGGTTAGTTTGTTTTTCAACAAGCTCGGGGTCGGCATTATTTTTAATAAACCATAATCCATAGGCAAAACCGCCCACAAGCAAAGCTGCAACAATTACCAAAAGATAAGGGAATGGCTTTTTAGCAGGTTCTTTTTTGGTGTTTTTTCTATTTTTTGGTTTTTTATTAATGTAATCGTGCTGTGCCATAGCGTTATTTTGGCCTTAACCTAAATCATATCTATAGGGTCTACATCTAAACTCCAGCGAACTTTTTGTGCAAGTTTACTGGTGCTTAAATAATCAACCATTTGCGCAAGATACTGATGTAATATGCGGCGATCTTGCGCTTGAATGTGCAATTGAAACCGATACATACCCGCAATTCTTTCTAATGGGGCAGGGATCGGACCGAGCAATTGTATACCAGATACCTCGTTAACTGGAACCAAATCTGTCAAAAAGTCGACGACTAGTTTAATACTGAGCCCTTGTGCACGGACTATAGCCATATTTGTGATGGGAGGTAAATCGGCGTCATCACGCTCGCTTAACGCAAAGCGTGCAAAATCTTGGTAACCATTATTGACCAAATCTTGTAAAAGTGGATGTTCGGGAAAATGAGTTTGTAATAACACCTGGCCAGGCTCTCCTGAGCGACCAGCACGTCCTGCTACTTGAGTTACTAACTGCGCTAAATGTTCCGTTGCTCTGAAGTCGCAAGAATATAGGCCGCTGTCTACGTCTAAAATTATGACAAGGCTTACATCAGCAAAGTGATGGCCTTTTGCAAGCATTTGCGTACCTACTAATATGCGCGCTCCACCTAAATTAATTTCGTCTAGGGCTTTTTCTAAACTGCCTTTACGACGAGTTGAATCGCGATCAATACGGGTTACTGGCGTATCAGGAAACTCGTTTGTTAAAAACTCTTCTATTTGTTCAGTACCTTTGCCATTAGGGAATATTTGCGTGCTCCCGCAATCAGGGCATTGATGAGGTACTTGATGTTGGTCGCCACAATGGTGGCAAATCATTTGACCAATCGCTTTATGGAACGTGGCACTAGTACTGCAACGGTTACATTCACTTAACCAACCACATTCATGGCAAATAAGTGTAGGTGAAAAACCACGACGATTTAAAAACACCATAACCTGTTTACCACGATTTAAATGTTGGCGCATAGTAGCAAGGCTTGCATGAGCAATACCCGCCTGATCGGGCTGGCCTTTCATGTCGAGTAATTTAAATTGGTTATCGGTTGAGGTTTGAGCGCGCTCAGTCAGGCTTAATAGTTGGTACTTGTTATTAATGGCTTTATGCAAGGTTTCGAGCGCTGGAGTAGCACTGCCGAGTATAAGTGGGATTTTATGCTGGAATGCACGATAAGCTGCTAAATCTCGAGCATGGTAACGAAGGGTATCTTGTTGTTTAAATGATGAGTCATGTTCCTCGTCAACTACAATCATACCGAGCTTTAAAAAGGGTAAAAAAATACTTGATCGCGTACCTATTACAATAGCGCAACTCCCTTTTTCGCAAAAGCGCCATGTTTGTAGGCGTTCGTTATCGGTAAGTGCAGAGTGCCATAACATGATGGGTGTATCTGGAAAGCGGCGACGAAAGCGGTTTACCGTTTGAGGGGTAAGGCCTATTTCGGGGACAAGTACTAAGGCTTGCTCACCTCGCTTTAATACTTCTTCAAGACATTGAAGATAGACTTCGGTTTTACCACTACCGGTAACCCCTTCTAATAAAAACGTGTTAAAGCCTTTACTTTGGTTAATTGCAGTGCAAGCTACGGCTTGCTCTTTATTCAGTGTAGGCTTACTACCCACTGTTGGTGCAGTACTTTGCCACTGATTATCATGTTCTATGGTTTGTGTAACAAGCGCTTTTGCAATAAGGCTATCGATAGTTTTTTTACTAAAGCCGAGTGCTTTAAGCTCGGTTAATGATGATTTACCTGACTGTGCAAGTTGCTTTAATAAGTTAAGTTGAGTTTTTGCTTTGAGTGACGGAAGTGTTGATCCTTTTTCTGTCAGCATAACCATATTGATACTGGTTTTATCCGGTGACTCACCTTGGCGCAGCGCACTAGGTAGCGCTATATGAATTGTTTCGCCGAGTGGGTAACAGTAATAGCGAGATGTAAAACTCAAAAGCGCAATGTGTTCAGATGATAAAATAGGCGCGTCATCAATGACTTCGATGATGGATTTTATTTTGTTTTCGGGGACGTCGGTCATGCTTTTAATAGCTAAAACAACGGCGACTTTTTTTTGGTTACCAAAAGGCACCAACACACGCATACCCGGTTTAAGTGGTGATGCCATGCCATCGAGTTGCTTACTTACTTTATAATCAAAGGTGCGCGGTAAGGGGACTTTTATAGCGACTTCAGCAAAACACATAGCAACTCAACTCATAAAATTAATGATGTAATGTACTAAAAATAACGTTAAAAACCTACTAGCAAATATTGCTTGCTTAAGTGTTTGCCTACTTTTTTAGCAAAACAGTTAATAATAGCTTGTGTGTTTGATGGTAGTTGGATAAAATCCGCGACCAACAAATTTGTTTTAACGACGTATGGTGCCAGACTTCGGGTTTGGAGAGCGATGCGGCCTTAACTAGAGGTTTCTATGAAAGAAGGTATTCACCCTAAGTACGAAGTAATTTCTGCAACTTGTTCATGCGGCAATAAATTCGAAACAAGCTCTACTCTATGTAAAGACATTCACCTTGACGTATGTTCAGCGTGTCACCCTTTTTACACTGGTAAGCAAAAAGTTTTAGACACTGGCGGACGTGTTGATCGTTTCAACAAGCGTTTCGGTGCACTTGGTAGCAAGAAGTAATTTTTGCTGTCTCGTTAAATTAAGCACCTTAGGGTGCTTTTTTTATGCTTTTAATTTAGTTATACCAATTTAATAGTAATAACGTTTCGATTTAAAAAATTAAGTTTTACACGAATGGCGTCAATGTTTTTTAATATAGGACAACTAAATAACAAATTATTTAGCTTATTGCTCGATTTTCATATTTCCCTGCTATGCATAACTATTTCCTGTTCTTATTCTGAATATGCATAAACCTTTACAGACAAACCGCAAATTATTCTCTATATTTTTAATTAGTTCATTTTTTAACTAAGTGGTTAAATGCAGCTAACGTGAAGTTATATGTTTTTAAAGTATGTGAATAAGCCTATTTTTGCTTATTTTTATAGTACTTTATTAAGATATTTTATAAAAAATAATGAAAGAACAAATGTGCCTTTAGAATCCGTTATTGGATGAATTTTTATTTATAAAGTGTCGATATAATTTACAAAAGTTATTGAAAAACCTCTTAAAATTAATCGAACTAGCATATAACAGGATAGACCTGATATTGCTTGGAATTTAAAAATAATAAGGGTATCGTAGCCTAAACTTCACCTCTCACTTTTACTTTAATTGCAGGATACAATCGCGTTATGTCAGACTTTCGTGAACAAGCACTACACTATCATTCGCACCCCGTTCCAGGAAAAATTAGCATTGAACTAACAAAGCCTGCTGAAACGGTAAAAGATCTCGCATTAGCATATAGCCCAGGAGTTGCAGAACCCGTACGTGAAATCGCTGCAGACCCTGCAAACGCTTATAAATACACAGGCAAAGGGAATATGGTTGCGGTTATCACTAATGGTACTGCAATTTTAGGCTTAGGTAATTTAGGCCCACTTGCTTCAAAACCTGTAATGGAAGGTAAGGCGTTACTGTTTAAGCGATTTGCTGGCCTTGATTCTATTGATATCGAAGTGAAACACCGCACTACTGAAGACTTTATTAATACAGTTGCTAATATTGCCGACACGTTTGGCGGAATTAACCTTGAAGATATTAAGGCGCCAGAGTGTTTTGAAATAGAAAAAGCATTGATTGAGCGCTGCAGTATTCCGATATTTCATGATGATCAGCACGGTACTGCCATTGTAACTGCTGCGGGTATGTTGAACGCGCTTGAGGTGCAAGGCAAGTCTATCGAAAATGCGACTATTGTGTGTTTGGGTGCCGGTGCTGCTGCGGTTGCTTGTATGGAGCTGTTAATTAAGTGTGGTGCTTTGCGCGAGCACATTTATATGCTTGACCGTAAAGGTGTTATTCATACTCGTCGTGATGACTTAAATGAATACAAAAAACTTTTTGCTAACAATACAGACAAGCGCACGTTGCAAGATGTTATTGAAGATGCAGATGTATTTGTTGGTGTATCGGGGCCTAATCTATTAGCTGCCGATGATTTAAAATTAATGGCAGAAAAACCAGTTGTGTTTGCTTGTTCAAACCCAGATCCAGAAATTGATCCTGCACTGGCTCATTCTGCTCGAAACGATCTAATTATGGCAACGGGTCGATCAGATTACCCTAACCAAGTTAATAATGTTCTGTGTTTTCCGTTTATATTCCGCGGTGCTCTTGATGTACGCGCCAGTGCAATAAATGATGAAATGAAAATTGCAGCTGTAGAAGCGATAAGAAGTATTGCTAAAGAGCCTGTACCTGCTGAAGTACTGACGGCTGCGGGTGTTGATAAGCTGGAGTTTGGTGATAAGTATATTATTCCAAAACCAATGGATCCTCGTTTATTACCACGCATTGCAAAAGCGGTTGCAATAGCTGCTGTAGAGTCAGGTGTTGCACAAATTGATTTACCAGAAAACTATATGGAATAACGACTAAGTCGTAATTTAGACACAAAAAAACCTCAATTAATTGAGGTTTTTTTGTGTCTAAATTACGTTTAATCTTCGTTTAAAACAGGCACTTCTAGCCCCATTTCTTGCATTATTTTTTTCACTTCTTCAGGAACTTTTTCGGCGTTGTCTTTACGTAAGTCGTCGTCGTTAGGCAAAGGTTGACCGGTAAATGCATGTAAAAATGCTTCACAAAGTAATTCACTATTTGTTGCATGACGTAAGTTATTAATTTGACGACGCGTGCGTTCGTCCGTTAATACCTTTAATACATTTAGTGGGATTGAAACGGTAATTTTTTTTACTTGTTCTGATTTTTTCCCGTGTTCTGCGTATGGGTGAATATACTCACCATTCCATTTAGCCATAAGATGTATCGTCGCCTCAGATTAATAATTGCTCATATGCACTACAATGCATATGAATATGCGTGAAATTCTATCGATTTAAAAAAGATAGTCAAATACTAGTTGTTTAGCCATCTGGAGCTTTAAATGTTTTGACATCTTTAATAAGATAAATTACTCTTTTAGACGTCTAAACATCCAAATTAAATAGGTGACGAATATGAGCGAAAAAAATAAAGCAACCATTGCAGTAAGAAGTGGTGTTGAAGCAGACAAGCATCATGGCGCAGTTGTCGCACCTATTTACTTATCAACCACCTATTCGTTTGCCGACTTTGATACAAAGCGTCAATACGATTACGGGCGAAGTGGTAACCCCAATCGTGATATTTTAGCCGAAACCTTGGCTGAGCTTGAAGGTGGCGCACGCGGTATTATTACTGCTACGGGTATGTCTGCCGTTCACTTGGCTACGCAAATCCTGAATCATGACGATACGTTAGTGATCCCACATGATTGTTACGGCGGAAGCTATCGTTTATTTACTTCACTGCAAAAGCGCGGTTTGCTCAAGCTAGAAGTTTTAGATTTAACACAAGCACACAGTTTAGATAAAATTTTAGCAATTAAACCTAAGCTAATTTGGATAGAAACACCAAGTAACCCATTACTACGCTTAACTGATATTAAAGCAATAACCGATGTTGCTAAGCAGTGCGGTGCTTTAGTCGCTGCCGATAACACATTTTTATCACCAGCATTACAAAACCCTATTAAATTTGGTGTTGATATAGTTGTACATTCCACCACCAAGTACATCAATGGTCATTCAGATGTAGTGGGCGGTGCGGTGATTGCTGCTTCACAAGAGCTGGGCGATGAGCTGGCATGGTGGGCAAATAATATAGGTATTACAGGTGCGCCATTTGATAGTTATTTAACATTGCGCGGGTTGCGAACACTAAATGTGCGTTTAAAGCAGCATCAAGAAAACGCATTAGCGATTGCTAAATACCTAGAAAAGTCGGAATTTGTTCGCCAAGTTTATTACCCTGGTCTTGAATCACACCCACAGCATGAATTAGCCAAAGCGCAGCAACTAGGCTTTGGTGGCATGGTGAGTTTTGATATTAAAGGAGACGTAAACGATGCTGCGGCGTTTTTAACCAGCTTACGTGACTTTAGCTTGGCAGAGTCTTTGGGCGGAGTAGAGAGCCTAATATGCCATCCTGCAACCATGACCCATGCTGGCATGGAGCCTAAAGCTCGTCTTGAAGCGGGAGTGGGCGATACACTTATTCGAGTTTCAGTAGGTATAGAAGATATAAACGACTTATTAGCTGATTTAGAGCGCGTGTTTCAGCTTGTAAAGCCAGGCAGTAAAGCAAATTTAAACAAAGGAGCAGGCGGTGACATTAAATTAAGTGCCGCTCATCCAGCGCTTTGGTGAACAATATGACACAAACAGTACATAAATTTGGTGGTTCAAGCCTTAGTTCGGCTCAGCGGTATGAGCGGGTTGCGAGTATTATTTTAGAGCATACTCAGCCGGGCGATTGTGTTGTTGTATCTGCGGCGGGAAAAACAACCGATACTTTAGTAAAGTTATGGCAAAGCTATCAGCAACAAGATACGCATGTCGTTGCTGATATATTGCTGCAATTAAATAATCATCAAACTGATTTAATCACACAGTTACTTCATGCAGATCTTAAGCGAACTGCTTTAACGCGTTTGCATAGTGAACTAACAGCGATTAGTGAATTGATAAAAAACCAAGGCTTGAAAGAAGCTCCCTTGCTTGCTCATGGTGAGGTATGGTCTGCACGCTTATTGGCGCTTTACCTTACGCAATTAAATATTAATGCTTGTGACCTTGATGCTCGAACACTTTTTACATTAAATAATGGGCAATTGTTACATACCCAAAATGCGCAGCAATGTGCGAAGTTTATAACCCCAGACTACATTAATGTTGTCACAGGCTTTATTGCATCAAATACGTTGGGTGACACGGTTACACTTGGTCGCAATGGGAGTGACTATAGTGCAACCCTACTCGCTAATTACTGCCATGCTAAGCAGGTGTGTATTTGGACTGATACACAAGGTGTATACAGCACAGACCCTCGCAAAGTTAGTAAAGCGGTTAAATACAATAAAGTATGTAGAGGTCAAGCTAACCTATTAGCGCGATTAGGTAATCCTGTTTTACACGCTAAAACGCTTTCTCCTTTAAGAAACAGCGATATAAAACTATCTGTTCGTAGTAGTTTTGATGTGCAAGCAACGCCTACAGATATAGTTAAAGAAGGAAATGTAAAACAAAAGCGTTTTATTACCACCTTAAACAACATCGATTTATTAACAGTTGAAAAGCTGGCCGAAGGCGAAGTCGCAGATGTTAGCCAGCTTATTCAACACAGCATTCATCACTTTAGTCAAAATGGTGAAACTTATTTAGTTGTCCCCTCTGCTTCAACATATAAAGTTGTTAGTTATTTTGAGGGTAGAGCAAACATTAGCGAGTCGAGCTTAAATGGCTGTGCGGTTGTAGCGCCTGTTAATGATATTTCAAAATTGAATGTATTGGCTATTGATACGTTAAATGCTCATGCCATCGAGCCGCGCTTTATTCACCAAGACAGTGGATACATTTTACTATTAACGGATCAGGTTATAGATAGCGATATACTCAGTGTTTTAAACGATAAGCTTATTAATAAAGGCCAAGAAGTCGCTTTAATAATCGCGGGCCTTGGAAATGTGGGAGAGGTATTTATAGAGCAGTTGTCAGCTCAATTCGAGCGTTTATCTGGTGACTTTACAATTAAATTGGTCGGGTTAATACGCTCTGAAACATTACTTTTTAATCCCAGTGGTATAAACATTGCGGATTGGAAAACGCATTTTCTCTCAGAAAGCAAAGCTTATAATAACCAAACATTACTAAACATAATTAGTGAACTTGATTATGAGCATAAAGTGGTTGTTGATATTACCGCAAGCGAGGCATTTAGCCAGTTATACCCGGAGTTTATTGCATTAGATTGCCACTTGATCAGTGCTAATAAATACGCTGGAACTGCAGATACAGCATGGTATAAAGCTTTGCGTACGAGCATTAGTGAACGAAATTTGCATTGGCGCTACAACACAAGCGTAGGTGCAGGCTTACCTGTTAACTTTGCATTGGCAGACTTGCAAAACAGTGGTGACAAAATCACTCGTATTGAAGGTGTTTTTTCAGGCACGTTATCGTGGTTATGCAGTAAGTTTGACGGAACAATACCATTTTCTGATCTGGTGCTTGAAGCACAAAAGATGGGGTTCACAGAGCCCGATCCGCGTGAAGATTTATCAGGACGTGATATGCAGCGTAAACTGCTTATACTTGCCAGAGAGCTTGGTTTAGAACTCGACCTTGATGATATAAGCTTATCAGCACTCATGCCCGAAACGCTTGCTATAGGAAGTTGGGACGACTTTTTAGCTAATGAATCCACCCTCAATGACTTTATTGACGCTCATGCTGCAGCTGCCAAAGCACAAAGTTCCGTACTTCGTTACACGGGTTTACTTGAAATTACGGAAAACAAAGTAACCGCTAAAGTAGGTATTACTTATATACCTATTGGTGATGCGTTAGCTAATTTAACACCTGGCGATAATATTTTTGTCATTAATAGTAAGTGGTATAGCGCTAACGCTCTTGTGATTCAAGGGCCAGGTGCGGGTAAGGAAGTAACCGCGGCGGGTATTCATTCTGACTTATATTGGCTGGTACAAAATATAAAATAAAGGTTACAAGGGCCTTGTATCAATCCGCAATAATACCTAATCATTTTGCGGGGCTAAACGTGTCGCTACATGCGTTAAAAAATTCTTATTTAGAACAGCTAAATTTGGTATCAACTAAAAACGGCAGCCAATGGCTGCCGTTCTTTATTTAAAACAGTTCTTCTTCTGTTTTAGTGTCTTCTTCAAATATATCTGTTGGTTGAGACATTACGTATTTTGTGGGGGCGGTGCCTTTGTCAAAATACTCAAAGCGACTGGTGTAATCATTTTTATGACTTAATAAACCGGTTTCTAAATCAATCCGAATAGACACTAAACCTTCTGGCGGCTCTATGGGGGCTTCAGGTTTACCTTCAAGCGCAACTTTCATAAACTCAACCCAAGCTGGCTGTGCTGTTTTAGCGCCAGATTCAGCCCCTGATATTTGCCCGCTATCAAGATTATTATTATATGAAGTTCTGCCTAGCGGGTTGCCAGGGTTATCAAAACCAACCCATACCGAGGTCATAACATTTCGATTAAAGCCACTAAACCAAGTATCTACAGAGTCATTAGTTGTGCCTGTTTTTCCTGATAGATCACGACGGCCTAATGCTTGAGCGCGCCAACCTGTTCCTGACCAACCCGTTTTATGTGACCAGTTTCCGCCTCCCCAAACAGCGCTATGCATTGCTTGAGCAATTAAAAATGCATTTTGTTTTGATATGACCTGAGGGGCACATTTTAATTGTGGCGTATCAGTATTTTGTTGTGGGAATAATCCAGTAGTATTGTCTGGGGTTAATGGCTGAGCTGAAGTGTCGTCACACACCACTGAAGGATTAGCTTTAAACAAACTATTACCGTAAGCATCTTGGATTTCTGAGATAAAGTACGGCTCAATCAAATGCCCACCATTCGCAAATGCACTCATACCGCGAGCTAGTTCAATTGGAGTAATTGAAGCACTGCCCAGTGCTAAGGATTCACTGCGGTTAATGTCTGAATTTTTAAAGCCAAACTTTAATAAGTGATCTGCTGTTCGTTGCAAACCAACACCTCGGAGCAAACGGACTGATATTACGTTTTTAGATTGTGCTAACGCGCGACGAATTCTAATCGGGCCATTGTAAACAGCCGGACTATTCTTAGGTCGCCATGCCACACCTTGGCTTTTATCCCACTGATTAATTGGCGCATCGTTTAAAATTGAGGCGAGCGTATAGCCGTTTTCAAGCGCTGCAGAATAAATAAATGGTTTTATGTTTGACCCCACTTGGCGCTTTGCTTGAATAGCTCGGTTGTATTGGCTCTGTTCAAAGCTATAGCCGCCAACAATGGCTTTAATGCGGCCATCTTGTGGGTCAAGTGAAACAATCGCGCTTGATGCTTCAGGTAATTGGCTTAATTCATACTCGTTATTGCTGTTTTTACGCACCCAGATTTGCATTCCTGGCGTTAATATTTCAGTTGCCGTAGTTGGAGCAAAACCTTGGCGATAACGAGTTATATATTTGCGTGCCCATTTTAAGTTGTCCCAATTCAGGTTTATTTGCTCTGCATTTTTAAGCAATACTGTGGCATTTTTTTCATCCACGTTAATGACAGCAGCTGCTTTCAGTGTACCTATCTCTTTGGCTTCATTAAGTTTAGCTAGTATTTTATCTTCACTTAGCGCTGATTGTTTTTCAGGATCCCATAAAATAGCGGTAGGGCCTCTAAAGCCATGACGCATATCGTAGCTATGAAGATTATTAACTAGCGCGGTTTGCGCCGCTTTTTGTACTCTAGACTCAACAGAGGTAAATATCTTAAAGCCTGAATTATATGCCTTGTCTATTCCGTAACGTGAAACCATTTCTGCACGCACCATTTCAGAAATGTACGGTGCGTATAAATCTATTTCAGCACCATGAAAGTAAGCGGTAATAGGTTGGCTTGTTGCATCATCATACACGTCTTGTGTTATGTAGTTTTCAGTTAATAAACGACCAAGTACAACATTACGGCGTGCTTTTGCACGGGTAGGGTTACGAATTGGGTTTAACGCCGAAGGCGCTTTTGGCAAGCCAGCAATCATCGCCATTTGAGCAAGCGTTAAGTCTTTTAACTCTTTACCGTAATAAACTTGAGCGGCAGCTCCAATACCAAAGGCGCGGTTACCTAGCTCGATTTTGTTTAGGTAAAGCTCTAAAATTTCATCTTTAGTAAGTACATTTTCTATATGTAGAGCGATGAATATCTCTTTTATTTTACGGATATAAGCTTTTTCTCGGGTTAAGAAAAAATTACGTGCAAGTTGCATGGTAATAGTACTAGCACCTTGTTTTTTCTCGCCTGTAGAAATAAGAACAATAGCAGAGCGAACTATGCCAATAGGGTCTATACCTATATGGTCATAAAAGCGATTATCTTCAGTTGCTAAAAATGCATCAATTAAAGGTTGTGGGATTTCATCAATAGTGACCGGAATTCGACGTTTTTCACCAAATTGATTGATCAAAAGGCCATCTTTAGTGAATACTTGCATAGGAGTTTGTAATTGCACGTCTTTTAAAACTTGCACACTGGGGATATCAGGTTTAACGTAGTAATAAAGACTGACCAAAGTTATCAGACCGATTAACGTACAAATGATAAAAAATTGTAAAGTTCGTTTTAATAAAATCACTTATATTTCCCTAAATGGACTCCCAATTGCGAGTTTGGACTGATAGTATATATTGATTAAAAAATGAATAATATTTTTTCAGAAAAAAATTATAACTTGTTTATTATTAAAACAAAGGCCAAGTTGCAAACATGCTAAGTCAACTATTTCAAAAGCCGTCGCCAATGATGGTAGGAATTGATATCGGATCGCACTCGATTAAAGCGGTGCTTCTGAGAGAAATTGAAAGTGGATTTCGATTAGAGGCCCTAGCAATTGAGCCCATGCCTAAAGGCGCCATGAGTGAACGAACAATTCAAGATATTGAAGCGATTGGTAATGTAATAACAAAATTAAAAAGAAAATTACCTAAGTCACTTAAAAATGCAGCAGTGGCGGTGTCAGGGCAAACGGTTATTACAAAAGTAATTTTTATGGATGTGTCGTTAAGTGATGCAGAACTTGAATCTCAAATTGAAATTGAAGCAGATAGTTTAATACCTTACCCCCTTGATGAAGTTAGCTTAGACTTCGAAAAGCTTTCTACTAACGAAGCTGATCCGAGTAAAATGAATGTATTACTTTCAGCAGCCCGAACAGAAAGTGTTGAAGCACGTGTTGGCGCATTAGAAGAGGCTAATCTCGATACTAAGATTGTTGATGTAGAAAGCTACGCTTTAAGCCGTGCGATGGACGTTTATTATCAACAACTACCAAGCGATGCCTTCAATAAGTGTGTTGCTGTTGTAGATATTGGTGCCGTACTCATGCTTGTAAGTGTTGTGCAAGCTGGTGAAACTATTTATACACGTGACCAGGTTTTTGGTGGTGATCAATACACAAATAGTATTGTTAACTACTACAACAAAGGGTTTGATGAAGCTGAAATAGGTAAAACATCAGGCGACTTACCACCTAACTATACCTTTGAGGTATTAGCACCATTTCAAACAGCGTTGCTTCAGCAAGTACGTAGAGCGGTGCAAATGTTTTTAACAACGAGTGGTAAAGAACAAATAGACTACATTGTGCTTACCGGTGGAACTTCTATGATCAAAGGGCTTGATCGCTTATTAATTGAAGAATTAGGTATACACAGTGTTGTTGCAGAACCGTTTGCAAATATGGAAATTTCGCCAAAAGTAGATCGTAATGTTATGCAGCGTCATCGAACACAGTTTGCAATTGCAACAGGTTTGGCATTAAGGAGCTTTTCATCATGCCACATATAAATCTATTGCCTTGGCGAGAACTGCAGCGCGAAGAATCTAAAAAGAAATTTGTAACCATACTAGTTGGAATTGTTTTAGCTTGTTTTTTAAGTATGTACTTATTAAGTATGTTTTACACTGCATTAAAAGACGGACAAAACTTAAAAAATAATTACTTAAGTTCTGAAATAAGCATGCTTGATCGAAAGATCAGTGATATTAGAGAATTAGACAAACGAAAAGAAAACCTACAGCAGCGAATGCGATTAATCGAAGAGCTGCAAAGTAGCCGTAACCTTGGCACACAAATTATGGATGAAGTAACAAAAATAGTACCTCAAGGTATTTACTTAACAAAGCTGGAGCGCAGAGGGAACCAGATTTATGTACTTGGCCGAAGTGAATCAAATAACCGTTTATCTACCATGATCCGCCAGGTACAAAGTTCATATTTGTTAGAGCGTTTGACCATGCAGGATATTGTTGCAGGTGATCAGTCTTCGCGTTTACTTAGTGACTTTAGTATGGAGTTTTACGTAAAACCATTTGACGAGATTGGTGAGGTACGTAATGAACCTTGATTTTAAAGCGCTTGGCGAAATAGATTGGAATGAAATTGAGTTAGACAATATTGGTGATTGGCCTGCTGCTGTAAAAGTAATTTGCTGTGCATTTGTTGCTGGGCTCATATTATTTTTTAGCTATAGCCTGTTAGTTTCTGACGAGATTGATAGCTACCATAATGCGGTATCAAAAGAGGTCGACTTAAGAAGTACCTACAGAACAAAATACGCTGTAGCGAGTAAGCTAGATATTTATCGCCAACAAATGATAGAAATGGAAGATAAGTTTTCTCAATTACTTAAGCGGTTACCGACATCAAACGAAATACCAGGCTTACTTGACGATTTATCTTATGTTGGCACAACGAGCGGTTTAACATTTTTAAAAATTGGTTGGTTACCTGAAGTAGAGAAAGAGTTTTATACCGAGCTACCTATCAAAATAGAAGTAGTAGGTACTTATCATGAATTTGGTGAATTTGTTGGCAAAGTTGCTCAGTTACCACGAATAGTTAGTTTGCATGACTTTTCTATTACGTCTTCTGGCGAAAAACAACTAACATTTAGTGTTGTTGCAAAAACTTACCGTTATGAAGAAGGAGTTAAAAAATGAGGCTCCTTCATTTAATGCCGATATTGGCTAGTTTTGCGTTAGTGGGGTGTAACGACGATACCTCAGAACAAAAAGAGTTTATTGACCAGGTAAAAGCGAGCACAACACCTAAAGTTGAGTCGATTCCTGAACTTACTCAATTTGAGATTTTTGAATATAGTGCAGGTAATTTACGAAGTCCATTTGTGGCACCTCAACCTGAAATAATTCAGAACAAACTGACGCAAATAAAAAACTGTTTACATCCAGATCCAGACAGGCGCAGAGAGCCATTAGAAAAATACCCGTTAGATAATTTAGCAATGAAAGGTACAATTGGTTCAAGTGGTCAAGTTTGGGCGCTTATAACTGCTGCAGATGAAACATTACATCGTGTAACGATTGGTAATTATTTGGGTAGTTACGATGGCAAGGTAAAAGCTGTGAGTAACGATTTTATAGAATTAGTTGAATTAATCCCTGATGGGTCTGGTTGTTGGAAAGAGCGCCTGACTAAACTGGAAATGTTAGAGGCGGCAACTGATGGCGCAAATTAATAATAAAAAAGGTAAAAATAACATGCATAAGGATGTTCTTTGGTTTAATCGCATTGCGAGAGCTTTATTTGCAACAGCCGCTTTGGTTTGTGCTAACAATGCTTTGGCAGGACCATTGCTTTACGATGTACGTTATAACCCATTACTTAAAGGTGAAACCGAATTACAGCTTGTTTTCGACGAAGAGATAACTTTAGAACCGCAAATTCAAGTATTTAACAGCCCAGCGCGTATTGAAATGTTTTTTGATACTGCAGAGTTAGAATTAGGATTAAATGACGTTGAAGTTAATCAAGCAGGTATTAGTAGTGTCACCAATGTGTTATCTGAGCAAGGTTTAAAGGTAACAGTTAATCTAGACAGATTAAAAATGTATGAAACAGAAGTTAATAACAACTTAGTTTCAATACGTGTATCGGATAACCCATTAACCGGTTCAGTAACTGAAGATGAAGCCGTTCTGACAGGTGATGTGAGTGGAAACTACATTAACCGTATCCAATCTATTGATTTTAGACGTGGTGAGAAAGGTGAGGCAAAGGTACTTGTATTTTTACAAGACACTCAAGCTGCTATAGAGGTTCACGAAAGTGGCGGCAAAATTTACGCAGATTTTCACCATACAGATATTCTGGACGATCTACTTTATGAGTTAGATGTTTTAGACTTTGGTACCATTGTTAGTACTATCGAAACATTTAAAGAAGAAGGGCGAAGCCGCGTTGTTATAGAACCTAATGCCGAGTTTACATTCACGTATCAGCAAATAGACAATATTCTTACCCTCACAGTTGAAAAAGATGAAACTCAAAATGCTTACCTAGATGGTGGTAAAGAGTATCAAGGTCGACCAATGACCTTAAACTTTCAAGATATTTCAGTCCGTGCAGCGTTACAAATTATCGCAGGCTATAACGACTTTAACTTAGTAACAAGTGATTCCGTTACCGGTAACATTACCTTGCGCTTAGATGGCGTGCCGTGGGACCAAGCACTTGATGTCGTATTACGTATAAAAGGGTTGGACAAGCGCATGGATGGTTCTATCTTAATGGTAGCGCCAGCAGAAGAGCTTGCAGCCCGTGAAGCAAAAGATCTAAAAGCAAAGCAGCAAGTTGAAGATTTAGAGCCGCTTTACAGCGAATATATGCGATTGAATTATGCCAAAGCTGAAGACTTTGCTGACTTACTTAAAACAGATATTAATAGCATCATTACTCCACGAGGAAGTGTGTCGGTTGATCAGCGTACTAACACTTTACTCGTTAAAGACACTGTTAAGAGCATAGAAAATATTAGACGCATGATTGAAACCCTAGACATACCGGTTCAACAGGTTGTTATTGAATCTCGTATGGTAACAGTGCGTGATAACGTAACTGAGGACCTAGGTGTTCGTTGGGGATTTAGCGATCAGCAAGGTAGTGATGGTATATCTGGTTCTTTAGAAGGCGCTGAAACCATTTCAAATGGCGTAATCCCTGACTTAACAGATAGATTAAATGTAAATCTACCTATTACAAACCCAGCGGCAAGTATAGGCCTCCACATAGCAAAACTCGCCAACGGGACATTAATCGATTTAGAGTTAAGTGCGCTTGAAGAAGAGAATAAAGGCGAGATTATTGCAAGCCCGCGTATTATTGCTGCCAATCAGCAAAAAGCGCGCATTGAACAAGGTACTGAAATACCCTATACAGAATCGGCTTCTAGTGGTGCAACAACGGTAAGCTTTAAAAAAGCAGTACTTAGTTTAGAGGTGACGCCACATATAACGCCTGATAATAAAGTAATTTTAGACTTAATTATCACGCAAGATACACGTGGCGATACTGTACAAACAGGTACCGGTGAGGCCGTTTCGATAGATACTCAAGAAATTCAAACACAAGTATTAGTTGAAAACGGGCAAACTATCGTACTGGGGGGCATTTTCCAACAGCAGATAATCAACACTACAAATAAAGTGCCGGTGTTAGGTGATATTCCTTATGTTGGTAGGTTGTTTAAAAGCAC
>NZ_NTLW01000119.1:0-34125 GCF_002632075.1 Pseudoalteromonas sp. ESRF-bin5
GAAGGGGTTAGATCGAACCAGTTGGTAGGTTATGGCTTAGTAGTGGGTTTACCCGGCACGGGTGAGCAGAGCCGCTTCACTCAGCAAAGTTTTAAAGGCATGTTAAGCAATTTTGGTATTTCGCTACCTGCAAATTTAAGCCCTAAAATTAAAAACGTTGCTGCTGTTGCTGTACATGCTGAATTACCCGCATTTAGAAAGCCAGGACAAACAATTGATATAACCGTTTCATCTATTGGTAGTGCGGGTAGCTTGCGCGGTGGTACGTTATTACAAACGTTTTTAAAAGGGGCTGATGGCAATGTATATGCCGTAGCTCAAGGTAGCTTAATAGTGGGGGGCTTAGGTGCCCAAGGCGCTGACGGCAGTCGGGTTGTTATTAATACCCCAACAGTTGGCCGTATTCCAAATGGCGCAACAGTAGAGCGTGAAGTTAAAAGTCCGTTTATGCAAGGCGATTTTATTACGTTTAACTTAAACCGCCCTGATTTTACAACGGCAAAGCGCCTTGAAAAAACAATTAACGATTTAGTCGGCCCTAACAGTGCAAAAGCAATTGATTCTGTGTCTGTTCGTGTGATTGCCCCTCGAGATGCTTCTCAACGCGTGTCTTATTTATCAACGCTTGAAAACCTTGAATTTAAACCTGCAGATATGTCTGCAAAAATTATTGTTAACTCGCGTACAGGCACCATTGTGATTGGTAAAAATGTTAAGTTACAGCCTGCAGCAATAACACATGGCGGGTTAACTGTAACCATTTCAGAGCAACAAAATGTGGCTCAACCTAATGCATTAGCTGAGGGCGAAACCGTTGTAACGCAGCAATCAATTATAGATGTAAATGAAGACGATTCGCGTGCATTTGTGTTTAACCCGGGTGTTAGTTTAGACGATTTAGTTCGTGCTATAAACGAGGTAGGCGCAGCGCCTGGCGATTTAATGGCTATTTTAGAGGCCCTTAAAGAAGCCGGAGCAATAAACGGTCAACTTGTTGTTATTTAATATTTATTAAGCTTTAGCAAAGCCTTTGCTAAAGCTTCCCTTTCACTCCCTCATTCACATTTTCAATCTGGCTTAATTTTTGCATTTTAATTTGTATTATTCATTATTGTGTCAAAAAGCTGATGGAAACTAATCATCTAGACAAACAAAACTTTTTTGATTTAGGCAATTTAGATTCACTTCGTAAAGAAGCCTTAAGCGGTGGTGATGCATCAACCGATGCATCTAAAGCCGCTCTTAAAAAAGCAGCTGCGCAATTTGAAGCTATTTTTACCCAAATGCTACTTAAAAGTATGCGTAAAGCTAACGAAGCGTTTGAAGATAAAGAAAGCCCACTTAACTCAAGTAGCGTTAAGTTTTTTGAAGACATGCATGATCAACAGTTATCTACTGAGCTTTCATCAAATGGGTCTTTAGGCCTTGCTGATTTAATTGTTCAGCAGTTATCGCCAGACGGCAAAACTTTTATGCCGGGTTCTGTTTTGAGAACCACCAATGACTTTTTAAGTGATATGCGTGCGGGCTCATCGCTTCCTCATACCCAAAATGAAGAAAAAGCTGCTGTTAATGTTCAAAACGATAAAACCGATTCTAAAGTGCCTGAAGCTCCTTCAGCGCCATTCAAAAGTACTGAAGAGTTTGTAACTACAGTATGGGAACACGCTAAAACAGCAGCACAAAAAATTGGCTTAAACCCTGCAGTTATGGTTGCACAAGCAGCACTTGAAACCGGTTGGGGTAAGCACATTATTAATAAAAGCGACGGTAACAGTTCAAATAACTTATTCAATATCAAATCAGATAAAAGCTGGGATGGCGAAAAAGCAAGTAAAGTAACCTTAGAGTTTGAACAAGGAACGCCTGTTAAAAAACAAGCAAGCTTTAGAGCTTATGACTCAATAAAAGAGAGCGTAAACGACTTTGTTGATTTTTTAACCCAAAACCCACGCTACCAAGAAGCATTACAAAATACAGCTAAGCCAAGCGAGTTTTTAGATTCATTACAAAAAGCCGGCTACGCAACGGATCCCAATTACGCTAGTAAAATAAAAAAAGTGCTTAACAGTGCTCAATTAAAAGATGTTGCAGCCAGTGTTATTCGCCAAGGAGTAAAGTAAATGTCGTTTAACTTATTAAACATTGCCAGTTCTGGGGTTAGAGCAAATTCGGAACTACTGCAAACGACAAGTAAAAATATAGCGAATGTAAATACCGAAGGCTATGTGCGAGAGCGCACAGAGCATACAACTATGGTCGATAACCAGGTAGGAAAAGGAGAAACCTATCGCTTGTTAAACCAGTTTGCCCAAGAGCAACTCAACAGAGATACCTCTAATAAAACGTTTTTTGATCAATTTGTTACTGAGGCAAACCGTGTAGATACCATTTTTTCTGAAGAATCTAATAATTTATCAACCGGTATCAATTCGCTTTTCAACAACGTGCAAGAGGCATTAAACCAGCCTTCTTCATCTGTTGCTCGCTCATTGGTAATGACTGATGCGCAAAGCCTAGTTGATCAAATGGATAGACTTTCAGGCATAGTGCTTGAGCAGCAAAGCATAGTGAACGAACAACTCGAGATTTTTTCTGATGAGGCTAATTCATTAATTCAAAATATTAATACGCTAAACCAAGAAATAGCGGTAGTAAACGGAACAAATAACGCATCAGACGCAAGCTCTATTTATAACCAGCGCGACTTAGCGATTCGTGAATTATCAGAGCTTGTTGATATAGAAACACTTGATGGCCCTAATGGCGAAAAACTCGTCTTTATGGGCAGCGGTGAATCTTTAGTTATGGAAAACGGTACATTTAACTTGTTTTCACTGTCGGGCGACCCTGATCCTAATTTTAAAGAACTCACACTTGACGTAAATGGCGGCAAAGCTGTGCCGCTAGAAATAGATTCAAGTAAATTAAAAGGCAAAATTGGCGGCTTACTCGCATTTAGAGATGACATCTTAGTGCCAGCACAAAACCAAATAGGCCAAATGGGGTTGGCAATTGCCGATGCGTTTAACGAACAAAATAAACTCGGTATGGATGCTAACGGCGAGTTAGGCGGTGATATATTTAATATACCTACTGTCGGTGCTTATGCGTATAAAGATAATAGCGGTGGTGTTACTAATATGACAGCCACAATAGAACCCGGCAAAGGCAGTGAATTACCGGCTAGTGACTTTATTATTACCTACACCGCCAATGCTGATGAAGTAAGTATTCAACCTATTGACAATAAAGGTGAACCAGTAGGTAGCGCCTCTTTAGCTACTATACCAGCATCAGGTGTTATTAACTCTGATGACATTACAAGTGGAGAGTCATTTGGTTTACAAATTAACGTTTCAGGGAGTGGTGTTGAAGGTGATCAGTTTCAAATAAAATTAAACTCAGAAGCCGCTACCAGTATTACACTTGCTACCAGTCGCGGTGAAGACCTAGCGCTTGCTTCACCAATTCGTACAGCAAATAGTATCGACAATACAAGTACAGCAACTATTTCAGCAGGAGAGGTAACAAGTGTTACCTCCGGTGGTTTTACTTCGGGGCCGGGATTAACAAACGGTGAAATAACCTTAGTTAAAACAGGCACTGCAAACGAATACCAAATTACAGATGCAAGTGGTACTTCAACATTTACTATTACGCCTCCGGCTGAAGGTATGCTCGCCCAAGCAGGCGCACCTTTTGATAGCTACGGCTTTGACTTTGACATTGAAGGCACGCCAGCCACTGGAGACACGTTTACTCTTGAATTTAACGAAGGCGGCTTTGATGATAACCGTAATGGTTTAAAGCTAGCTGATTTACAAAATGGCGAATTAGTTCGTAAAAATGTAGTAACTACAGCTACAGCCGACAATCACGACACATTTAATCAAGCCTATTCAGGCTTAGTGAGCGATATAGGTGTAGTAACCGGCCAAGCAATTACCAGTGCAAGTGCATTTGATGCACTAGCTCAGCAATCAGAGGCGTGGTATGAGTCGCTCTCGGGTGTAAACCTAGATGAAGAGGCCGCTAATTTACTGCGTTTTCAGCAATCATATTCAGCATCAGCGCAAGTATTGGCTGCAGCTCAAGAAATTTTTGACACCTTATTAAGTGCGGCGAGGTAATTATGCGTTTATCAAATAACTTAATGTACCAAAACAATATAAATAAAATACTCGACAATCAACAAAGTGTTGCCAATGCACAAGAACAAGTAACGACAGGAGAGAAGTATTTAACGACTTCAGAAGCGCCAGCTGCTGTTTCGCAAGGGATGCTGTATTCAAATAAAATACAAACAAACGAGCAGCATTCTAAAAATATTGACCAATTAAATGGTCGCCTAGAAACTGAAGAGACCATCTTACAAAGTATAAATACTAATATTCAACAAGCACAAGAGCTGACTATTCAAGCAGGTAATGGTGCTTATACACAAGATGATTTAGAGTCTATTGCCGCCGAATTGAGTGAAATACAAAAAACACTCGTCAATTTAATGAATACTCGCTCAGAAGACGGTAAGTTTATTTTTTCAGGCTACCAAGACAGTACCCAACCTTACCAATTTGACTCTACTACGGGTGAATATACTTATAACGGAGATCAAGGCCAGCATGTAATTACCATTGCTGAAGGCGTAAGTATTAAATCTAGCGATAACGGTTTTGATACATTCGAGAAAACTGATGCACGCTTGAATGTTGCGTCAAATGCAGCCACAGTCTCGGGTTCTATTACAGCGGCAAGTGTTTATGTTGATGGCCAAACTGAGTTTGACAACTTCCATCAAGCAAATTACAACGCAGACCCAACAGCCTCAGCGACTGCAAATACATATAGTGTACTTGTAAGCCCGGGTGCTACGGCTGACGATCCCCAAACTTACGAAATATACAGAGATGGTGCTCCACTAACACCAACAGTAACGGGTGAAGTTACTGATGAGCCTATCGACTTTGCAGGTATGAAAATTGAATTTGAAGGCACAGCACCAGGCCAACTCGATTTTAGCCTTGAAAAGCCAGGTAAAGAAAACGTACTCAATACACTACAAGCACTTATTACCGGCCTTAACGATGGCACACTTGAAGGTGATGACTTTCAGCAAGTACTTGCTGATGGCTTAGTGCAATTACAAAACGCCAGCGAGCAAGTTGTATTTACACAAGCAAGTTTAGGCGGGCGTATGAATGCACTTGAAAGAGTAAGTGACTCTAACCTTGCACAAGATATACAAAATAAAAGTAATCTATCTGACTTAGTTGAAGTAGACATGGCAGAAGCTATTAGTGAACTCACTAAACAAGAAACTGCACTGCAAGCATCGCAAGCCACGTTTGGCCGTTTAACAAACCTTTCTTTATTTGATTACTTATAAACTGATTATAAGCAGAAATACCTTGCCGCTTTAGTTAATACAAAGCGGCAAAAACCTCCCTAAAAATAGCGGCAATAAATTGTCGTCACTCCCGCTAAATAGATAACTTATTATTAACTTATAACTAACCCTTTAAAAATTCATTTAAAACATGGTGTTATATGTATCTTAAAGTTGGCACAGTAAATGCTTTTCTAATAATTAGAAATTATCGAATAGTGGTTCCTGTTAAAACGTGTTGAACCACACTCTGTTTAAACCTAGGAGATGGTAAAATGGCATTAACAGTAAATACTAATGTGTCGTCACTAAACGCACAACGCAACTTAACAAAATCTGGTGAAGGCCTAGCAACCTCAATGGAGCGCCTAGCTTCTGGTATGCGCATTAATAGCGCAAAAGATGATGCCGCAGGCCTACAAATTTCAAATAGATTAACGTCCCAAATAAATGGCCTAGCTGTTGCTCAACGAAATGCTAATGATGGTATTTCAATGGCGCAAACCGCTGAAGGTGCAATGAATGAATCAACTAATATCCTTCAGCGTATGCGCGAGCTGGCATTGCAATCTGCGAATGGCTCAAATTCTGATTCGGATAGAGCAGCCTTACAGAAAGAAGTAAGTGCATTGCAAACTGAACTAACTCGCATAGCCGATACAACGTCATTTGGTGGACAACAGTTATTAGATGGTTCGTATGGTACGAAAAAGTTTCAGGTTGGCGCGAATGCTAATGAAACTATATCTATGACAATGGGGAGCGTTGCTGCTGCTGATATTGGGAATAATGTAGTGACTGGTAGTGGTACAGTGTTTGGAGATGCTGAAAATACAGATTTAGCTACAAGCTTAGCCAGATTGACTAATGCAGGTGTAGAAGTCGGAGTGGTTGGATTTGATAACTCAATAACGATTGCAGATGGAACTGGTGCTGCTACTGCAGCAGAGCAAGTTAATAATGCAGGTTGGGGTATTGAGGCTACAGCATCTGTAACCACAACATTATCTGCTTTTGACTCATCTTCAGGTGGTATATTAACGTTAGGTGATAACACATTTGACTTAGCTGCATTTAATGGCGATATTGAAAAGCTAGCAGAGCAGATGAATAAAGTTGGTATTGAGACTACGATTGATAGCTCTTCTCAACTTACTTTAACCGCTAAAGATATAGATGGCGTAGAGTTATCGGCATTTACAGGAGGGACTGCTTCACTTGGCTCAGGAACTCCTGCTGGTGCACAAAGCGTTACCTCTACATTAGAGCTAAGTTCTGGGGATGATTTTGGACTTACAGGCACAGCTATGGACGAGGTTTTTGGCTCATCTGTGACTGCAACATCGGGCGCATCAACTTTAAATAAAGTTAGTGACTTGGATGTTTTAACTCAAGATACTGCGCAAGACGCAATAGCAGCTATTGATGGGGCGATCAACTTCATTGATAGTCAAAGAGCTGACTTGGGTGCAATACAGAATCGCTTTGGGCATACGATAAGTAATCTAGCAAACATATCTGAAAATGTATCTGCGTCGCGAAGCCGTATCCAAGATACCGATTTTGCTACAGAAACAGCACAGATGACAAAAAACCAAATATTACAACAAGCGGGTACATCAATACTTTCTCAGGCAAATCAAATACCACAAGCAGCAATTAGTTTATTAGGCGGCTAATTATTAGGTCAACTAATAACAGGTACACAAACGCACTTTATCAAGTGCGTTTTTTGTTTTTAGGTGATGAAAATCCACTTTAAGTATAACGTTTGATCTACATTTGAAATAATTTAAATTGTTTTTTTGTTTTAAAACAGTTTGTTATGAATTTTTTGATAAGTAAATTAATTTATTTGTTAAATACTTCTAAAGATAATAAATCATCTGCCGTTAACTTAATCAGTACAGAGCTTGAGCATGCAATTGTGACAGCTCTTGGTTAAATCAAAACAGCAATATTACGAAAGTAATCAGGAGTTTTATTATGATTTCAGTAAACACGAATGTATCTTCATTAAACGCTCAACGTAACCTATCGCAATCAGGTTCTGACCTTGCTACATCAATGGAGCGATTAGCTTCAGGTATGCGTATCAATAGCGCAAAAGATGATGCGGCAGGCCTACAAATTTCAAACCGTTTAACCTCACAAGTAAATGGTTTAGCAGTAGCACAGCGTAACGCTAACGACGGTATCTCAATGGCGCAAACAGCTGAGGGCGCGATGAATGAGTCAACTAACATATTGCAACGTATGCGTGAGTTGGCATTGCAATCAGCAAATGGTTCTAATTCTGATGATGATCGAAATGCGCTACAAAAAGAAGTATCTGCATTGCAAACTGAATTAACACGCATAGCGGATACAACTTCATTTGGTGGTAAGCAATTATTAGATGGAAGCTTTGGTACTACCAAGTTTCAAGTAGGCTCTAATGCAAATGAAACTATTTCAATGACACTCGGAAACGTAGCTTCTGACGCTATTGGTAATGAAGTTGTAGAAGGGGCCGCTGATGTTTTGGGTACTGCTGCTGCAACTGATCTTGATACTATACTAGGTGATGTTACAGCTGATACTTTGAAAGCTATTGGTTTTGATAAATCTGTATCTGTTGTTGCCGATACTGGTGCAAATGACATTGCGAGCAGTATAAATACTGCCGGTTGGGGAGTAAAGGCAGAGGCTGTTGTTGAAACAACGTTATCAAATCTTACTACTGCTTCGGTTGGAACATTAAACATTGGTGATGATAGTTTTGATTTAGCTGCTTTTAATGGTGATGCAGATAAACTTGCAGAACAACTGAATAAAGTTGGTATTGAGGCTTCTAATGACAATGGAACGATTTCTATAAAAGCAACAGGCGTAAATGGTATCGAAGTTGTAGGAAGTTCCACAGCAGGGACAGTTACTTTAGGCACAAATGCTACAACTGATGCAGCAGCAGACGCAGCAGTTGCTTCTGAGCTTAAACTATCTTCAGGTGAGGCATTTAATATTTCAGGAACAACTGTAGATGAAATTTTAGACTTAAATGCTGGAGGTGGTGCATCTACTTTAAGTAAAATTTCTGATGTTGATATCACAACAGTAGACGGTGCTCAAAATGCTCTAGCAGCAATTGACGGTGCTATCTCAGCTATTGATTCACAACGTGCAGATATTGGTGCGATTCAAAACCGCTTTGGTCACACAATTAGCAATCTATCTAATATCTCTGAAAATGTATCTGCTTCACGTAGCCGTATTCAAGATACAGACTTTGCAACCGAAACAGCTGAAATGACGAAAAACCAAATCTTGCAACAAGCAGGTACATCAATCTTATCGCAAGCGAATCAGTTACCACAAACAGCACTTAGCTTATTAGGTTAATAAGTTAAAAGTAATAGCTTAATGGTTAGCTAACTAATACATAAAGTCAGTATTAGTATTTTAAAAAAGGAGGTGGCTTTAGCTACCTCCTTTTGTGGTTTAAGAATATAAACTAAGCTATTGTTGGTTTAATTAAGTGAAAAATAGGAATCTGTTATGAATACAATTACTTCAAACGCAGAAATTACAACATTACCGACCCCCGTTGCTGGTGATGATAAGCAAGCGGGGCAAGCTGCTCGTTCTTTGACTGAGCGAGCGGTTGATGATGTAAAGCAGACGGATGCTCAAAATCAACAAAAATTACAGCAAAATCAATACAACAATAATAATCAAGATGAAAATATTCAGCCGTTAGAGCGCGAACAGCTAGAACAAATGGCGCAACAATTGCAGGATTTTATGGGTGAAATGAATCGCAGTTTGCAATTTAAAGTTGATGAAGATTCAGGCCGTGATGTAATCAAAGTGCTCGATAAAAACAGTGGCGAAGTTATTAAGCAATACCCTTCTGAGGAAGTATTAAGCCTAGTTTCTAAACTGTCTGAATCTGCTGGTATTTTAATTGATCAAACGGTTTAGTCGGTAGTTGTAATTACTAATACTAAGTTAGCTTATTTTTAGGTATTTAAAGAGGTGAAGTATGTCTATTTCGTTTAATGGTTTGGGCTCTGGCTTAGCGGTATCAGACATTGTGGATGCATTAGTTAATGCTGAGCAGGCCCCTGCTGAAGCTCGTTTAAATACTACCGAAAGTAATTTAACTACTGATATATCAGCTGTTGGAGCATTAAAGTCTGCCCTTGAGAAAGTACAAACATCAATGGAAGCTTTAGGCGACAGCGATAATTATCAAAAGCGTACAGCATCTGGTAATGATGATTTTATATCGATAAGTGCTGATCAAGACGCTCAACCAGGTAGCTACAATGTAAAGGTAGATGCATTAGCACAAGCGCATAAATTATCATCTCCTGCATTTGCAGCCGATGAAGCTATTGGCGCCGGTATAATTACAATAGGCTCTGGTGAAAACAGTTTTTCTACTGTTTTATCGGCAACTAATACTTTAGAAGATTTACGCGACCAAATTAATAACGGCCCTTTTACAGGCAATGACAGTAACGACTCGGTGGTGGCGACTATAGTAACCAGTGACTCAGGCCAGCATTTAGTACTTACTAGTAAAGAAACCGGTGAAGACAACGCAATTACTATTACGGTACAAGATGACGATGGTAATAATACCGATACAGGTGGGCTTTCACGGTTAGCTTACGATGTGTCTGACGCAGACCCACTAAACCATACTACAAACTTAACTGAAGTGAACGCTGCACAAAATGCACAAATAACAATTGATGGCACATTAACGGTATCAAGTAATACGAATGAGTTTAGTAATGTAATTGATGGCGTGGATATTACCGCTAAAAAATTGCATGATGCTGATGACGATATAAGTGATATTTCAGTCACTGAAAATAATAATAATATACAAGCAGGTTTAAATAGCTTTATCGAAAGCTATAATGAGCTGCTAGAACTGAGCAACAATTTAGGCGCATCTAGTGAAGCTGGCGCAGGTGTAATGGCGGGTGATTCACTCCTTCGTGGTGTTATGTCAAAACTACGTAGTGAAATAACTGAATCAGTAGATTTAGGTGATGGTAATTCATTATCACTTTCGCAATTAGGTGTTGAAACAGATCGCTATGGTGTTTTAACACTCAATACTGAAACACTAAACGAGCAAATAGAATCTAACGTTGATTTAGTACAGCAGTTTTTTGTAGGTGATGACGAAGACGAGGGCGGTTTTGCGCAATCTTTTGATGAGCTTATGAGCTTTTATACAGACTCTGACGGCATTATCCAAAACCGTATAGACAGTAAAACTAACCAACTAGACGATTTAGATGATCAGCGCCTCAGCCTTGCGAGTAAAATGGAATCGTTATCTGACAGGTTATACGCCCAGTACAACGCGATGGATTTACTAGTCGCGAGCCTTAACTCTACAAGTAGTTATGTGCAAGCGCAGCTTGAAAATATGCCTGGTGTGGTGAGTAACAATTCATAACTAGTAAAAATTTGTAAGTCCCTATATAAAGAAAACCGTTTTATAAACGGTTTTTTTTATGCCCAATTAAGTTTAAATAGCGCTGTGCGATACTTAGTTAAACTGACTTGTAGGCAGAGATAGCTTTACCTGTTTTTTTTTGCTTAATTATGGCTTTAGATGATTCATTTTTTACAGCATTTGCTTGTTTGCTAATGTTGTTTATGTTGGTTTGAACTGCCATAAGCTGTTTGGCGTTAGGCGGGGTTTCGCTTTCGCACCAGCGCTTAAGCTCACTATTTAAAGTATCCATAATTGGTTTAGCTTCATTAGCTTTATTGCTTTGCACTAATACTTCAATTTGGCTGAGTAATTGGTTAATGTACTCAGCTTTGCCTATTTGCTCTAAAGCCATTAGTTTATACCGCAGGAGTACGCTGATCGACAGGAATACTATCCCAGCCTTCTTTTATTTCTTTAATAATGTTAGCTACCTCAGAAATAATCTCAATGTCATTATCTACATTTGCTTGCACAAGGCGTCTTTGGCAGTAGTCATAAAGTGCTAATAAATTACTTGAAATGCTAGGGTCTTGTTCAACTTCTAAGTTAAGCGCATCTTGCAGTGCACCTAATAATAAAATGCAGGCAGAGAGATTTTCGCCTTTTTTTTCTATTTCTTTGCGCTCAATAAAACCCTTAGTAGCAGCTAAGCGGCCAATAATATTACTAAAAATAAGGTTTATTTGTTCATACGGGGCCATTTCTGCAATGTTACTTGCACGAACTTGACTGTATTTTTTCAGTGAGACATGTGCCATGGGAAAATCCTAAAATTTAACGACTAAAATTATGTAAAACTTATATCAAAATAAAAAGCAATATTAGTGCCAAGCGTTTTACATTTGTATAGTTATCGGCATTGTTACTTTTAACTTAAGTAAATAATAGCTTATATATTTTGTGTATTGGGTAATTAATGATTTAAATTTTTAGTTAGCTTTTATATGGGGGGTTATATATTAATACTTAATAGTTAATTCTTAAGTATGACTGAATTAACGAGTGCGTCTGTTTTTTGGCGTTTATGTCAAAAAACTGCCGCTATCACTTGCATCCGTGCTTAACTGGCTTACAATTTAGTTAATTAAATTAAAGAGTGAAGCACGGCTCGCTAACTATGATCCTGATTTTAGATAATAATAACAATCGCTCTATTGGGTTAAATGCATCACTTGGTTTTATCGGTGAGGCGACTCATCGTTTAGATGAAGACAACTTTGAACAAGAGTGTGCAAAATATCAGCAGCATGAATGCATGGTCATTTTAGGGGCTTTACAGTCTCTCGATCACGAAAACTTAATTAAGCGCTACCCAACACTTCCATTTTTATTAATAGGTGAAACGTTAAGACCATTACTTAGCATTGCTAATGTAGTTGGACTTATTTGTGAGCCATTTAATCATGAAGTGACCACACAGTTGCTTCATGATTGCCAGCAGTATCATCGTATGTTGCCGGGGGAGCACAAAAATACTCAGCCACATAAATCTTTTGATGGCCTTGTAGGTGAAACACAAGCTGTAAAAGAGGTTCGTTTTTTAATTGAACAAGTAGCAAAAACAGATGCAAACGTTTTAATTTTAGGTGAGTCAGGTACTGGTAAAGAAGTGGTTGCACGTAACGTTCACTTGCTATCTAAACGAAGTACGGGGCCATTTGTGCCTGTAAACTGTGGAGCTATACCTGCAGAACTACTAGAAAGTGAACTTTTTGGCCACGAAAAAGGGGCGTTTACAGGGGCTATTTCTGCGCGTAAAGGCCGTTTTGAGTTGGCGCAAGGCGGTACGCTGTTTTTAGATGAAATTGGTGATATGCCGCTACAAATGCAGGTTAAACTTTTACGCGTATTACAAGAACGAAGCTATGAGCGTGTAGGTGGTACTAAGGCGATTCAAGCTGATGTACGTGTTATTGCTGCAACACACCGCAACCTCGAAACCATGATTGAAGCTGGCAGCTTTCGTGAAGATTTATATTACCGGTTAAATGTATTCCCTATAGAGAACCCGTCGTTAAGTGAGCGTGCTGATGACATTCCGTTACTACTTAAGGAGTTAATGCGTCGCGTAAACGAGCAAACGGGCACGACAGCTAAATTTACTGAGCGAGCAATCGAAAGTTTAAAAGAGCATGCATGGCCGGGTAATATCCGTGAGCTTGCGAATTTGGTTGAGCGAATGGTTATAATGTTCCCTGAAAAAGTAGTGGACATCCCTGATCTACCCAATAAATATCGTTACATTGAGGTAGATGCTTATGAGCCTGAATACCCTGAAGAACTTATGGAAAAAGATGCCTTTAACGATATATTCAGCACAGGGTTTAGTGATTATGACAATGAGCCAGAGCCTGAATTTAACCAAGCTGGCTCAGGCGTATTACCCGAAGATGGCATTGAGCTTAAAGAGTATTTAGCAGAGCTTGAAATAAGCTTAATTACACAAGCTTTAGAGCGTTTTGATTACGTTGTTGCGCGCGCCGCAGAAATATTAGGTGTAAGACGTACAACACTGGTCGAAAAAATGAAAAAGTATAACCTTTCTCGAGATTAGCAGTACGAAAATGGTGAAATACTCTTTGTTATTTTTATTCATTTTTGAGCAATTAATTTACGGGCTTTGCCCGTCGCGCAAGCAAGCTTGGCGTCTACAAGATAAACGCAAACTTAGACTTTGATGCTAGACGCTGAGCTTACTTGCGTGAAAAGTGTAGCTTTTAATTACTTAAACACATATCTGAAAAATGAGGGTAAATGAGTGAATATAACTAAATTTTACGTTACTTCTCAAAAGCGCAGCGCCTCTTAACCTCTTTGTGAGCAAATTACTTACCCATTAAACGCCTGTATAATTTCATCTTTTCTAAAGCAGTCATTACTATGATCGTTAACCATACCGCAGGCCTGCATATGAGCGTATACCGTGGTAGGGCCTAAAAATTTAAAGCCGCGCTTTTTTAAATCCTTTGCGAAGGCTGTTGATTCTTTGGTGATTGCAGGCGTCTCTTCGGTATAATTTAAATTGCTCACGATCGGTTTGTTATCAACAAACCGCCATTGATACGCGCTAAAACTGCCAAATTCTTTTTGAATGTTTATAAATTGCTTGGCATTATTTATTGTGGCGTTAATTTTTAAACGGTTTCGTACGATATTTTCATCAAGCATTAAACGCTCAACATCGTCTTGGGTAAACAACGCGACTTTATCTACATTAAAATTAGCAAATGCATTTTTATATCCTTGTCGTTTTTTTAAAATGGTATACCAACTTAAGCCTGCCTGAGCCGACTCTAGCGTTATAAATTCAAACAGTGTTTGGTCATCGTAAACAGGGACGCCCCATTCTAAATCGTGATATAAAACGTAATCGGGCTTGGTGGCGTCTAACCAAGCACATCGGCATTTTTTTTGCTCACTCATACATATTCCTTTTTATGCGCGTCATTTTTATGTCACGCTATTATTATTGTAAGTCAATGAAAATAATGTAAATAAATTTTGGTACACATTGTGCATTAAGCTCTGTATCTATACAAATTCGAGATTTGATTATGGCCCTTGCGAGCGTGCTTAAACCACAGTTTATTTCTGCAAATCAGTATAACCCATGTTTACTTCAAGAGGAGTACATAGGTGAGTTAAGCGATCTGCGTCAGCAAGCAAGTTGGCTTTCACATTTAGTTGATACCATGCCCGCAGGTGTGGTTGTGCTTGATGGTAAAGGAATGATTGCAAAGGCCAACCAAATAGCCATTGATATGTTAGGCGAACCTTTAGAAGGTGAAAAGTGGTTTAGCGTTATTCAACGCTCTTTTAGACCGCATCAAGACGATGGTCACGAAGTATCGCTTAAAGATGGCCGTTTAATTAAGCTTGATATAACAGCGTTAGCGCCCGAGCCGGGCCAGCTAATTTTAATGACCGATTTGAGTGAAACACGCCGTTTACAAAAGCGAGTTGCTCATATGCAGCGCCTAAGTGCTTTGGGTAAAATGGTGGCGTCGCTTGCACATCAGGTTCGAACCCCACTTTCAGCGGCCATGCTTTATGCTGCTAATTTGGGCTCTAAGCGTTTACCCGAGGCATCTCGCGATAATTTTCAAAGCAAGTTGATGTCACGCTTAAAAGATTTAGAAACTCAAGTAAACGATATGCTACTTTTTGCCAAAAGTGGCGACAAACAAGTTGTTGAGCAAGTGTCTATGCAGCAGTTACTCAGTGAGGTAAAAGCGGGTGCTGATGCTATGGTGACACTAAATGACAGTCATTTAGCTGTTAACCTCCCAGAGCCAGATATTCAAATAACAGGCAATAAATCAGCCATAGCCAGCGCAATTCAAAATTTAATCCATAACAGTATTCAAGTCATTGGGGCAGGCGCTGAAGTAAAATTAAGTGCTGCGACTGACGAGCAAAATCCAGATTTTGTTCGTATCAGTGTATCCGATAACGGCCCAGGTATTGATTTAACTCAAGCAGAAAAAATATTTGAACCGTTTTATACCACTAAAAGTCAAGGTACGGGATTAGGGCTTGCTGTTGTGAGTTCAGTTGCAAACGCACATCAAGGGCGTGTTGACGTGACTAATAATAAAGGCGGTGGAGCATGCTTTAGTTTGCTTTTACCTATTCGCACCGCATCTAAATTAGAGGAATCATTATGAGTAACACTATTTTAGTTGTAGAAGATGATGCAGGGCTTCGTGAAGCCCTAATTGATACACTCGAAATGTCGGGGATTGAATGTATTGCGGCTAATTGTGCAGAGCAAGCCATGTTATTGCTGAAAAAAGAGCAATTTTCGCTGGTGGTGAGTGATGTACAAATGGGCACTATGAGTGGGCTTGATTTACTACGCAGTATTAAATTAAATCACCCTGATTTACCCGTATTGATGATGACCGCGTATGCAACAATTGATGATGCAGTAGAGGCTATGCGCTTGGGCGCTATTGATTACATGGCAAAGCCGTTTGCACCTGAAGTTTTACTCAATATGGTAAGTCGATACTTACCTGAAAAAGCAAAAGAGACCGACGGCCCCATTGTTGCCGACCCAAGCAGTATTCAACTTTTAGAGTTAGCAAGTAAAGTTGCACGCTCTGATGCGAGCGTTATGGTGCTAGGCCCAAGTGGTTCAGGTAAGGAAGTGCTTGCACGGTATATTCATGATAAATCGAACCGATGCGATGCGCCGTTTGTGGCAATTAACTGTGCAGCAATTCCTGAAAATATGCTTGAAGCAACCTTATTTGGGTATGAAAAAGGCGCGTTTACAGGCGCAATTCAAGCGTGTCCTGGTAAGTTTGAGCAAGCGCAAGGCGGTACTATATTGCTCGACGAAATAACAGAAATGGATTTAGGGCTGCAAGCTAAACTACTTCGTGTGTTGCAAGAGCGCGAAGTAGAGCGCTTAGGTGGAAGAAAAACAATCCAGTTAGATGTACGTATACTTGCAACAAGTAACCGCGATTTGAAAGAAGCGGTTACCGAAAACCAATTTAGAGAAGATTTATATTACAGGCTTAATGTGTTTCCTTTGATGTGGCGACCACTTTGTCAGCGACCTGGAGATATCCTTGTATTGGCTAAGCATTTAATTGAGCGCCACTTAAACAAAAGTAAAGAGCCTATGGCTTATCTTGATAGTGCCGCAGAGAAAAAATTACTTGCTCATTCATGGCCTGGTAATGTGCGTGAGCTTGATAACGTAATACAACGTGCGTTAATACTTAGGACTGGGGATACTCTAAACGAGCATGCTATTTTCATTGAAAACATAGCGGCGACAGATTTTGTAATGGAGCCTGCATCTGTCAGCGCGCAAAATACTAGTCAGCAGCAAGTAAATGCTACTAATAGAGATATTGACCAAGGCACTATGAGTTCAGCGTATTATGACGAACAGTCATCTCCAGCCGAGCCAACAAAACAAGACTTATTGGCTGTTGATACGGGAAGTTATAAGGATGAGCTAAAAGATAAAGAGCATCGCATTATTTTAGAAACGTTAGCAAGATGCCAAGGTAAGCGAAAAGATGTCGCTGAAACGCTAGGTATAAGCCCTCGTACATTACGTTATAAATTAGCGCAGATGCGCGACTTAGGTATTTCACTCCCCGCATAACATCATTTTTGCCCTAAATTTAGCTATTGAATTTAGGGCTGTCAAAACTCTGACTTGTCAAATTACTTCCAACTCATTGAAATTATTAATTTAATTTTTTGGCATGCTTTGTGCTTTATTCATGTTAAGAGTTAACTGCATTGTCAGAGACAAATTATGAAAATTCAAAACAGCGCTGTATTTCAAGAAATGCAATCAATGGCTTTAGAGGCTGGCCGTAATAATCAAATCGAAAGACTGCCAGTAAAAACACAAGCCTCATCAACCGCTCAATTTGGCGATATGCTATCGGATGCAATTAATACTGTGCACGGTTTGCAGCAAGACGCTAAACAAAAAGTAGTGGCGGTAGAAACAGGCGACAGAAGCGTGTCTTTGGCTGAAGCAATGATTGCTTCTCAAAAGTCGTCAGTTGCATTTGAAGCGACAGTGCAGGTTCGTAATAAACTTGTCGAAGCTTACAAAGAAATCATGAACATGCCTGTTTAACTAGGTAGTGGAGAATTATTGTGGCGCAATCTAATCAATCAACCGATCTGGCTCTTGCTACTGGTGAAATGGACCAAAGCGATAGCGACGATCAACAAGAACAGAAATCAGGCTACTTAAGTTCGCTAAATGGCGTTGATTTATTGCGCCAAGTAACTTTAGTTATTGCTTTAGGCATTTGTTTAGCGATTGCTATATTTATTATTATTTGGGCACGTCAGCCAGATATGCGCCCACTTGGTAAAATGCAGACAGAAGAGCTTATTGAAACGCTCGACTTTTTAGACGCACAAAAAATTGAATACCAAGTAGATGGAAATGTAGTGCTCGTCCCTGAAACTGAGTATCAAAATATTAAACTTTTAATGACTCGTGAAGGGCTAGAGCAAGGCCCTACATCGGGTTCAGATATTATTATGCAAGACATGGGGTTTGGTGTAAGTCAGCGTTTAGAGCGTGAACGCTTAAAGCATGGCCGAGAACAACAGTTAGCGCGCACAATTGAAGAGCTCAATAATATTACGCGTGCACGTGTATTGCTTGCCATTCCAAAAGAAAATGTATTTGCGCGCAGAGAGAAAAAGCCTTCAGCAACTGTTGTACTTACTCTTAAGCGTGGGCGTTCGCTAGATAGCGAAGAAGTCGACTCAGTGGTTGATATGGTTGCATCGGCTGTACAAGGTTTAGAGCCGGCTCGTGTAACAGTAACGGATCAAAATGGTCGCTTACTAAATTCAGGCTCGCAAACATCGCTTGCTGCACGTTCACGTAAAGAGTACGACATAGAGCGTAAGCGTGAACAAGAATATCTTGAAAAAATAGACAGTATTTTAATACCTGTTGTAGGGCTTGCAAACTACACTGCACAAGTTGATTTAAGTATGGACTTTAGTGCTGTTGAGGAGACGCAAAAACGCTACAACCCAGATTTACCAGCAGTAAGAAGCGAAACAACATTCGAAGAAAATAATATAGGTGGTTTAGCGGTAGGTATACCTGGTGCACTGACGAATCAGCCTCCAGTAAACTCTAATATCCCTGAAGTAGCAGGACAAGGTGGCGCAGGTAGTGCAACTTCACCATCAAGAACGCATAAAGAAGCGACGCGTAACTATGAGTTAGATACAACTATCTCACATAAGCGCCAGCAAACAGGTGTGATACGCAGAATAAGCGTGTCGGTGGCCGTTGACTACATTCCAAAAGTAGGTGAAAACGGTGAAACCACAATGACACCGCGCTCAGTGGAAGAGCTGTCAAATATTCGTCGTTTATTACAAGGTGGCGTTGGTTTTGACATGCAGCGTGGTGATGCACTTGAAGTGGTAACGGTTCCGTTTGTTCGCGAAGCAACTGATTTTGACATTAGCGTGCCGCTTTGGGAGCAGGATTGGTTTATGAAAATAATCCGCTTGGTACTGGGTGCATTAGTTATTATTGTACTCATAATGGCGGTAGTTAAACCGATGCTTAAACGTTTAATTTACCCAGACGATACACTTGAAGAATATGACGAAGATGCGTTAAGTGCAGGGGTAGACATTGGCGATAGCACGTTGGATATGCTAAACAAAGACTTTGATTCTGCTTCAATTGGTTTCTCAAGCGATGGTACACTGCAGTTACCAGATTTACATGGCGACGAAGACTTACTCAAAGCAATTCGTGCCCTTGTAGCCAATGAACCAGAACTATCATCACAAGTAGTGAAAGCGTGGTTAACAGAAGATGACTGATCAAGATCAAGAACAAAAACAACTTCCAGCAGCGTTTGATGTTGATAAGCTAGACGGTGTAGATAAAGCCGCTATTTTATTACTTAGCTTATCAGAGGAAGATGCAGCCCAAATACTTAAGCACTTGGAGCCTAAACAAGTTCAAAAAGTCGGCATGGCAATGGCTGCGTTAGACGACCTGTCACAGGCTAAAATAAGTGCGGTTCACAACTTGTTTATTGAGCAAATTCAAAGCTTCAGTACTATAGGGTTTCAGTCAGAAGACTTTATTAAAAAGGCGCTTACTGCTGCATTGGGTGAAGATAAAGCGGCCAGCCTTATTGACCAAATTGTTATGGGGTCTGGGGCTAAAGGCCTTGATTCTCTCAAATGGATGGACTCTAAGCAGGTGGCGAATATTATTCGTAATGAACACCCCCAAATACAAACGATTGTATTGTCTTACTTAGAGCCTGAGCAGTCCGCAGAAATTATTGCGCAGTTCCCAGAGAAAGTACGTCTTGATTTAACCATGCGAATCGCCAACCTTGAAGAAGTGCAACCAGCCGCACTGCAAGAACTTAACGAAATTATGGAAAAACAATTTGCCGGACAAGCAGGGGCACAAGCTGCGAAAATGGGTGGCTTAAAAGCCGCGGCAGACATCATGAACTACCTAGATACAAACGTAGAAGGGCAGCTAATGGATTCTATTCGTGAACATGACGAAGAGATGTCTCAGCAAATTCAGGATCTTATGTTTGTATTTGAAAACTTAATGGATGTGGATGACCGTGGTATTCAAGCCATTCTACGAGAAGTACAACAAGATGTATTAATGAAAGCAATCAAAGGTGCAGACGACGGTCTGAAAGACAAAATACTGGGCAATATGTCTAAGCGTGCTGCCGATATGCTGGCTGATGATTTAGAAGCAATGGCGCCTGTACGTATTAGCGAAGTTGAAGCTGCCCAAAAAGAAATTCTATCAACGGCACGTCGTTTATCTGATTCGGGTGAAATTCAGTTAGGCGGTGGTGGTGGTGAGGAGTTCTTGTAAGCCATGAGCAAACTCAAAGGGCGTCCACTTCGAGCTGAAGAAGCAGATGAATTATTAAAACATTGGGCTATTCCCGATGTAGCACCTAACGAAAAAAGCTTTGGTAACCGCTCAACAGCCTATGGCACCCCATTGGGCGAGCTTTATAAAAAAGAGCTTGCCGAAGAAATGCCCGCTGATGAACCCGAAGAGCCCGAGCTGCCAAAGCTTACTATGGTTGAGCTTGAACGCATTAGACAAGATGCTTATGAAGAAGGCCTTAAACAAGGTCATGAACAAGGCTACATTGACGGCTTTGAAAAAGGCGTTAGTGAGGGAAAAGAAGCTGGTTATAAAGAAGGGGTAGAGCTCGGTAAAACTCAAGGCCAAGAAGATATAAAACCGATTATTGAAGAGCAACTAATTAGTCTTAAAGGTATTTTAGAAGCACTTAATACACCGCTAAAAAAAGTGGATGAACAAGCCGAGTTGCAACTTATTCAATTAGCTAGCATGTTGGCTGAAGCAGTTATATACCAAGAAGTACAAACATCGCCAGATGTTATTTTACATACATTAAAACACAGTATTGATTCGTTAAATGCGCAACAAGAAAAAGTCAAAGTGCATCTAAACCCAACCGATCTAGAGGTTATAAAAGATAGCTATGGCGAGCAAACTATAGCAGACAATAACTGGCAACTAGTTCCCGAACCCACGCTTGAAAGAGGTGGATGTGAGGTGAAAACCGCGCAATCTTCTCTCGATATGACTTTAAAAACACGCGTCAAAGAAACGTTGGATAGTTTTTTGCATAATAGTAATATCTAAATATTTTTTAGGCGTACTATGTCTGTGCAAATTGCTTCTTTGAGCGAACGCTTGTCGCAATATCAACAAAACATTAAGCCCTACACACCTGCAGTAGCGGGTATATTAACGCGTGTTGTTGGCCTTACCTTAGAGGCAAAAGGTCTGAGGGCACCTGTTGGTAGTCAATGTAAAATCGAAACCATGAACGGTTTTGTTGACGCAGAAATTGTTGGTTTTAACGACCAAACCTTATATTTAATGCCTAATGATCATATTTCTGGCGTACTGCCAGGTGCCCGAGTAATACCCCAAGTAAATAATTTGGGGTTACCTGTAGGAATGAGCCTACTAGGGCGTGTAGTTGATGGCTTAGGCCGTCCACTCGACGGACTTGGTAAAATTAACGCAGAACATTATTTAAAGTTTGCCCAAAATACAATTAACCCTTTAGCCAGACGTCCGATAAGCCAGCCAATGGACGTTGGGGTGCGTGCTATTAATTCAGTGATCACCGTAGGGCAAGGTCAGCGTATGGGCTTATTTGCAGGCTCTGGTGTAGGTAAGTCTGTACTGCTAGGAATGATGACTAGGGGCAGCGAAGCCGATGTCATTGTAGTTGGTTTGGTTGGTGAACGTGGTCGTGAGGTCAAAGAGTTTATTGAAGAAATTCTTGGAGAAGAAGGGCGTAAACGTTCTGTTGTTGTTGCAGCACCCGCCGATTCATCGCCATTAATGCGTTTAAAAGGTTGTGAAAGTGCAGTGACCATTGCCGAATATTTTAGAGACCAAGGTTTAAATGTGTTACTGCTACTCGATTCAGTAACTCGCTACGCAATGGCTCAGCGTGAAATTGCTTTAGCAGTTGGAGAACCACCGGCAACAAAAGGATACCCACCATCGGTTTTTGCAAAACTACCAGCCTTAGTTGAACGAGCTGGTAATGGGGGGGAAGGGCAAGGTGCTATAACAGCCTTTTTCACAGTGTTAAGTGAAGGCGATGATATGCAAGACCCAATTGCAGACGCTGCACGCGCCATACTAGACGGCCATATTGTACTTTCTCGTGAGTTAGCCGACAGCGGCCATTATCCAGCAATAGATATCGAAAAATCTATATCACGTGTTATGCCCCAAGTGGTTTCAGAGCCTCATATGCAACAAGCGCGAGTACTTAAACAAGTGTATTCAATGTACCAACAAAATAAAGACATGATCACATTAGGCGCCTATCAAAAGGGCACTGATCCCATGCTCGACCAAGCAATAAATATGATGCCAAGAGTAAACGGGTTTTTACAGCAAGGTATGCGTGATGTGATAAGTTATGACGATGGGCTGCAAGGGCTAGCCCAATTATTAGGTCAAGGGTAATGGCTAAAAACAAATTTGACTTGCTGCTAAAACTTGAAAGCGACAAAGAAGAAAGTTTACGTATGAGTTATTTGCAAGCTAATCAAAACTTGCAAGCAAACCAGCAAAAACTTCAAGGCTTAAATGACTTTAGGCTTGAATACTCTCAACAGTTACATTTAAAAGGTCAATCGGGTTTATCAAGCGCTGGTTTTGGGCAGTATCATGCGTTTATAGCAAAAATTGAAGAGGCTATTCGGCAACAAGCAAGTACTGTAAATACGGCAAAGCAAGTTGTTTCACAGCGAAAAACGTTGTGGTTAAAACAGCAAATAAAGGCTAAAGCGGTGGCTAAATTGATTGAAAATCAAAAAATAAAAGCAGCAGCTGTGGTTGCTAAAAACGAGCAAAAAATGCTGGATGAGTTCACATCCAATCAATTTTTTCAGCGTCGCAAACTTTCTTAAGTTAGGCACGTTTATTGCTTTGTTAATGGGTGGTATTTAATTTTGGGCAATGTGCGGTGACATGTTGCCGTAACCGTATTAGGTGACTTATGGCGATGAATGATATTTCTGTTTCAATTTCGGCTGATAAAGAGTCTTTTTTAGCATTTAAAGACAGTAGCTTAGCCGATTCTTCTGATGAATCAGGTACTGAGTTTTTTACTCAGTTGCAAGACGCCCACACTACATTTGAGCCAACAAAAAAAGAGATTAATAAGCCTGAAACAGATACTTTATCTGCCGCCTCAGCAGATTCCTCATCAGTTACTAATGAAAAATTAAACAGTGATTCAGATGATGAAGACATAGCCCAAATAAATTTGGTGTCTGGAAGCGATATTCTGGAGCAGATCAATTCATCTCAACTAATGAACACTGAGGTTACAAAGCCAAGTGAAAAAGCAAAAGATATAAACCTTGCAGATACATCAACAAATAAAACACCGCTTGATATTGCTGATTTAAAAGAGAAACTGCCGGTTAAAGGCTATTTTGCTGTGCCAGCAAAAGATTTACCTGTTAAAGATGAAGTAGGTAAAATAATAAGACCACATGCAACACTTACTGATAACAACACAAGCAGTGTGGCAAGTTTAGTAAATGATGTAGATATTAATGACTCGTCAAATTCACAAAGACAAAATAAAACGTCTCTTGCTCAGGCTGTTGAAGCAGAACTAAATATAAAATCGGATAAAGTTAAACACCCTGCAGAAGCGCAAAGTATAACTCAGGGCTTTGATACAAAAGATAATGAAGCAGATACTAAAAAAGGCATTTTTACGGATAAAATAACAGCTTCACAAAGTTCAGTACTCTCTGACGTGAGTGTCAATTCTGATCAGACTATTTTAAAAACGGATGTTGATAAAATAGATACTACTCAAAGCACATTAGAGAATAGCGGTAAAGTTAACGTCAACACTTTAGCTCAAAATACCACAGCTAAAAATACAGTTGCGGAACTAACAGAAAATACGCTCACAGCAACGTTACCCAACTCAAACATAACTGAAACTGAGAAAGCAGACGCGATAAATACACTCATTGCTAAAGATGAAAATGCATTAATGTTACCCAACTCAAACATAACTGAAACTGAAAAAGCAGACGCGATAAATGCACTCATTGCTAAAGATGTAAATGCATTTAAAACAGATAAAGTATTAGCAAGCCTAACGCCTGAACAGCTAACAAAATTACAGACTGAAATTAAACCAGTGATGCTTGACGCACCTAGCAAAGCTGAAAAATTGACGGTTTTAAAGCAAATGCTTACCCAATTTATAACGGATAATAAACAGACACAAAGCACTGACGTTAAGTCGTCAGTCAGTGAGCAGTTTAATACGCTTTCAGGGACAGAAAAGCAGGCACTACTGACTCAATTAAATGCCTTTATTAAAGCCGAGCAACCAAAAGGTGAACAGTTAGCGGCTATTAAGCAAGCGATTGGTGAGCTAAAAGTGTTGGTTGCGAAAGATGCGAATCAATCATCAGACACTAAATTTACGATATCGCAAAAAGCTGTAAATGACTCACAAAAATTGCCGCAAACAAATGAATCTCAAATAGACAAAGTGGTTACCTTACCGGTAAAAGGTGAAGAGATAACAAAACCAGTTACTTTTGTAGCTTCACAAACACCAAATACGGTAAACAGACCACAAAAAGTGAGTGTGAAATCAGGCTCTGAAAATAGCGCTGATCCAACTAAATTAGCAGCACAGCCTACTAGTGATGAAGAGCTTACAAAAGCGCTTGAGCAATTGCAAAAAGAGGGGCTAAAAAATACCACGGCTGAGCAGTCACCCGCTAAAGTTATGCAGGTGTTTAACCATATAACTAATGCTTTAAATACAACCCAAACCAGTGCCCAAAGCTATTATGATTCGGTTGATTATGAAATGGGCTTGTTGGATCAACAAGCTATTCAAAATCAGCAGTTACAAAGTACAGCACAGACAAAGCAGGTAAGTATTGATCCTGGTGTGATGCAGGCGATTAATATAGTTAAAAGTGACGCGGCCAAGTTACTACAAGAGCGCGTTAGTTCAATGCTAAGCATTAATAACAAAGAGGCTGAAATTCGTCTGGATCCACCTGAGATGGGCAGCATGCAAATACGAGTTCGTAGCGATGCAGAACAAGCACAAATTAACTTTGTGGTACAAAACCAGCAGGCCAAAGAAGCACTCGAACAATCTATGCCTCGCTTACGCGAAATGTTAGCGCAACAGGGATTGGAACTTGGTGAAAGCACTATTTCATATGGCCAATCAGGTGGTGAAAATGCTGAGCAAAATGAATCGGGGGCGGGTGAGCAATTAGCCAAAAATGGAGCAGCAAATAGTGAAAGTGATGAGCCATCAAATAGCCCAGAACAAACTTCTGAGCAACAAACATCATCATCAATAGATTACTATGCCTAACTACTGCTATTATAATAACTAAAACAAGCAAATACCTTTGCGATATAAGGAATCATGATGGCTGAAGAAACAAGTTTAGAAATAGAAGAAGCGCCAAAAAGTAAAAAAAAGCTGATAATTATTATTGCAGCAGTATTGCTCGTTGTAGGTGGTGCTGCGGGTTTCTTTTTAATGTCGGGCTCGGATGAGCCTGTTGAAACATTAGATGAAGAAACGACCCTTTCAGAGGAAGCGCCAGAAGCTTCTGGGTCATCTGCAGAAATAGGCAGTGCGCTTTATGTTGCGATGCCAAGACCTTTTGTTTTTAACGTTCCGGGCTCGAGCCGAGATAGAATTGTACAAATTAAAGTGCAACTTTTGGTACGTGGTGAGGTAAATGAAGAAACAGCTAAAAAGCATATTCCGCTGATTGAAGGTAAGTTACTCAGTGTATTTTCGACCACTACTGCTGACGAGCTTAGTACCAGTGCAGGTAAAGAAACTCTGCGTTTTACTGCGCTAGAGACAGTGCAAACTGCCTTAAATGACGTTGAAGGCAGCAAAGTAATTGAGCGGGTATTATTTACCGGCTTTGTAATGCAATAAGGGGTTAGCGTGAGCGACTTATTATCCCAAGACGAAATTGATGCGCTATTACATGGTGTTGATGACGTTGAAGAGGAAGATATAAACGATGGTGAAGATGGCGGGGGAAGTACGCTTCAGTACGATTTTTCTTCGCAAGATCGAATCGTACGTGGTCGCATGCCGACGCTGGAAATTGTTAATGAGCGTTTTGCTCGCCATATGCGAATTAGCCTATTTAATATGATGCGCCGCACAGCGGAAGTGTCTATTAATGGCGTTCAAATGATAAAGTTTGGTGAGTATGTTCACACTTTATTTGTACCAACAAGCTTAAATATGGTGCGTTTCAGACCTTTAAAGGGTACCGGCCTGATCACCATGGAAGCACGGTTAGTATTCATTTTGGTGGATAACTTTTTTGGCGGTGATGGCCGTTACCATGCAAAAATTGAAGGCCGTGAATTTACCCCAACAGAGCGCCGAATTGTGCAAATGTTGCTAAAAATAATCTTTGAAGATTATAAAGAGGCATGGGCACCGGTAATGGACGTGTCGTTTGAGTACCTCGATTCAGAGGTAAACCCCGCAATGGCTAATATTGTAAGCCCGACTGAAGTTGTGGTTATTAGCTCTTTTCATATTGAACTCGATGGTGGCGGCGGTGATTTTCATATTGCCTTGCCATATTCAATGCTTGAACCAATAAGGGAACTTTTGGATGCGGGTGTTCAGTCAGATACTGAAGATACCGACTTGCGTTGGAGTAAGGCATTACGAGATGAAATAATGGATGTTGAGGTTGACATGTCAACTCAGCTTTTAGAAGTTGACTTAACACTTCAACAAATAATGGAGCTTAAACCAGGTGATATTATTCCTGTTGAAATGCCAGAGCATATAACTGTATTTGTAGAAGAGCTACCCACGTTTAGAGCTAAAATGGGCCGCTCTCGTGATAATGTTGCGTTGCAAATTAGCGAAAAAATTAAACGACCTGATTCAGTTAAATCTGAGCTGCATGTATTTACCAAAGGCGGCAAGAAAATTGACTCAGATGCAGAGTTAGCAGAATTAGAAGAAGATTTACACCTTTCAGACGGTGTAGACTTAGACTGGTAATTGATTAAAAGGTTAAACGTATGAGCGATGATCAAGACACAATGGACGAATGGGCAGCCGCACTTGCTGAGGCTGAAGGTGGTGATGATGCTGGCGAAGCGCAAGTTGCCGAACTTGATGAATTAAGTGATGAAAAAAGCGAAATAACAGGCGAAGAAAAGCGCAAGCTCGATACTATTTTAGATATCCCAGTGACCATATCGATGGAAGTTGGACGCTCAAAAATTAATATTCGTAATTTGCTACAACTTAACCAAGGCTCTGTAGTTGAGCTTGATCGTGTTGCTGGTGAGCCATTAGATGTATTGGTTAATGGTACCTTAATTGCTCACGGTGAAGTGGTTGTCGTAAATGATAAGTTTGGTATTCGTCTAACGGATGTTATCAGCCAAGTAGAGCGGATCAAAAAGTTACGATGAGTGCCTTTTTTGCGCTAACAGCGTCTGTATTTACAAAAACAGAGTCAGTTACGCCTACGGGCGATTTAATTTCTATGGTGCTTTCGCTTATAGTGGTGCTAGTGCTCATTGTTGTTCTGGCTATTTTTGTAAAAAAACTTAATCCTAATTTGGCAAACAGTGATGAATTTAAAGTGGTTCGAAGTCTTCCCTTAGGCTCACGCGAACGCTTAATGGTGGTAGAAATTGATAATGCGCAGCATTTATTGGGCGTCACGCCGCACAGTATTAATTACCTTCATAAATTAGAATCACCACTGAGTGAAAAAGAAATCCCAGAACTTGCTAAGCAATTTAGTAAACTGTTAAACCCCAAATCGAAACAAAATAAAAAGAACTGAACCTATGACTAAGTGGCTGCTAATTATTTTTGCCATTGTGTTTGTTCCAAGCGTAAGCGCTGAAGGTATTGATGCGCTTACTATCACAACAAACGCAGATGGCACACAAGATTACTCGGTGACATTGCAAGTTTTAGCCATTATGACGGCGCTGAGTTTTATACCGGCAGCCATAATCATGATGACGTCTTTTACACGTATCATTGTTGTACTCGCAATTTTACGCCAAGCAATTGGTTTGCAGCAAACGCCCTCTAATCAAGTACTGTTGGGCATGTCTTTATTTTTAAGTATTTTTATCATGGCGCCTATTTACCAAAAGGTTAATGACGTAGCCATAGAGCCTTATTTAAATGAGCAAGTTACGTCGGTACAAGCATTGGAGCTTGCAAAAGAGCCAATGAAAGCATTTATGCTCTCGCAGGTTCGTTTAAAAGACTTAGAAACATTTGCCAAAATAGCAGGCTATGACAAGCTAGAGTCACCTGAAGAAACTCCGCTCATAGTTCTTATACCCGCATTTGTAACAAGCGAACTGCAAACCGCGTTCATCATAGGATTCATGTTTTTTATACCTTTTTTAATCGTCGACTTAGTTGTTGCGTCTGTACTCATGGCTATGGGTATGATGATGCTCTCCCCCATGATTGTTTCCTTACCCTTTAAAATAATGCTGTTTGTACTTGTTGATGGCTGGAGCTTAGTGATGGGAACCCTCGCCAAAAGCTTTGGTTTAGGCACGTAGTATGTTTTTTTTGAATGGTACTAAAAGATAGGATTACAGCATGGAACCAGAAATTTTTGTTGATATTCTTAGCGATGCACTGTTTTTAGTTATTAAATTAGTATCGGCTATTGTTGTTCCAGGTTTAATTATTGGCCTAGTGGTGGCGGTGTTTCAAGCGGCTACGTCTATCAATGAACAAACGTTGAGTTTTTTACCGCGTTTGCTAATTACTATAAGTGCATTAATTGTTGGTGGTCACTGGTTTACACAAGAACTTATGGACTTTTTTACCCGGTTGGTGTTGCTCATTCCCGAAATTGCAGGTTAGCAAGTGGAGTACCCGTTTTCAGTTGTCATTCAATGGTTGAGCGACTTTTTACTACCTTTGGTACGTATTAGTTCTATGATTATGATAATGGCGGGGTTAGGCGCTAAAAATGTGCCAACACGTATAAAACTGGGTTTATCAGTGGTCGTGACTCTGTTGGTTGTGCCTGTTCTTCCTCCAGCTACATTTACTAACTTGTTTTCGTTTGAAATGATTTTAGTGGTCATACAGCAAATGCTTATTGGAATAGCGATTGGCTTTGCTTCTACCTTGTTACTCAATACCTTCGTATTGGCAGGTCAGATACTTGCTATGCAAACCGGTTTAGGTTTTGCTTCTGTCATTGACCCCTCAAATGGAGCCAGCGTTCCGGCTGTTGGTCAGTTTTTTCTTATTTTAGCAACACTATTATTTTTTGTATTCAACGGCCATTTAATGATGATACAGATGGTTGTACATAGCTTCGAGGTACTGCCAATTGATGGTAATTGGTGGTCAGTAGATCATTACTGGGATATTGTAACGTGGGGCGGTTGGATGTTTACAACGGCTTTAGTGCTCTCACTTGCACCATTGACAGCAATGCTAGTTATTAATATTTCATTTGGTATTATGACCCGTGCGGCGCCTCAGTTAAATATTTTTGCTATTGGTTTCCCATTCACTCTTGTAGCAGGGCTTGTCATTATTTGGGCAACATTGGGGAACTTCATCCTGCAATTTGAATTTCAGTGGCTTAAAATGATCGAACTAATGTGTACCTTAGTTGGTTGTTCACCTTAGGAGTGTGTTATGGCTGAAGATTCAGGTCAAGAAAAAACAGAAGAACCCACAGGGAAAAAAATAGAAGAGTCTAAAAAGAAAGGGCAGGTTGCTCGTTCAAAAGAATTAGGCACCATGTTTGTTCTTATATTTTCAGCTATTTCATTGTTAATGTACGGCCCTGAAATTGGTAAGGGGTTATACAATATTATGGGCAGAATGCTCAGTCTTAATCGAAATGAAACCTACGACACCACTAAAATGTTTGCGGTTTGGTCCAGTGTTGCCGACGCGCTTATTTTTCCTATGGCTATGTTTGTATTCATTATTTTATTTGCGGGCATTATAGGTAATACCTTACTAGGTGGCTTTAATTTTAGTTGGCAAGCAGCCGCTCCTAAAGCAAGTAAAATGTCTCCATTTAAAGGCTTTAAACGCATGTTTGGCCCACAAGCTGCGGTAGAGCTTACTAAAGCTATTTTAAAGTTTTTAGTGGTCGCAAGTTTTGCCTTTTTTTTAATTAATACCTTTTTTGACGAAATATTACACTTAAGCATTGAGTCTGCACCTAATAATATTATCCATGCGCTCGAAATCCTCTCGTGGATGTTTTTGGCATTGTCGTGCACATTGGTAATTATTGCAGCAATCGATGCCCCGTATCAAAGTCATACTCACCATAAGCAGTTAAAAATGACACTGCAAGAAGTAAAAGATGAGTACAAAAACTCTGAAGGTGACCCTCAAATAAAAGCGCGTATTAGGCAAACTCAGAGACAAATGTCTCAAAAAAGAATGATGCAAGACGTGCCCGATGCCGATGTAGTTGTTACCAACCCAACGCATTATTCTGTTGCTCTTAAATACGACACTGAGCGAGCCGGAGCACCTATAGTGCTAGCTAAAGGCGTGGATGAACTGGCTATGCAAATTCGAAAAGTGGCAAACGGTAATGATGTACCCATTGTTGAGTCGCCAATGCTTACTCGAGCGCTTTATTATACCGCAGAAGTAGGAGAACAAATTCCTGATCAACTGTTTACTGCCGTTGCACAGGTGCTAGCTTATGTTTTTCAGCTAAAACGCTTCAATAAAGGTCGCGGAAAACGCCCGACTAAGCTTAATAAAAAGCTCCCCATTCCTGATGCCTACAGGTATTAATATTTCCCCTTTATTAACTTGGAATAGTTATTGCTAATTCTACGTAGTGTCAATTTTTTGAAATTGTAGAATTATGAGTTTTAAAGCGGTATTACAACAACTTAATGCAGATAAAAAAGAATATGCAAAAGGCGTAGGTACGCCTTTGCTTGTGCTTGCAGCTTTGGGAATGGTCATTTTACCGTTACCGCCATTTTTACTTGATATCCTTTTTTCATTCAATATTGCGTTAGCGTTGGTGGTACTACTCGTCACGGTTTACACCATGAAACCCGTTGAGTTTGGTATGTTTCCGGCCGTGTTGCTTATCGCCACAATTATGCGCTTAGCACTCAACGTAGCCAGTACACGAGTTGTACTTTTAGAGGGACATAATGGTGGAGATGCTGCGGGGAAGGTAATAGAAGCCTTTGGCTCTGTTGTTATTGGCGGTAATTATGCTGTTGGTTTAGTGGTGTTTTTAATTCTGATTATTATTAACTTTGTAGTAATCACAAAAGGTGCAGGGCGTATTTCTGAGGTATCTGCACGTTTTACACTTGATGCAATGCCTGGTAAGCAAATGGCAATTGACGCTGATTTAAACGCAGGGTTTATTAGTGCCGAGCAAGCGCGCGATCGCCGAGAAGAAGTAACCCGCGAGGCCGATTTTTATGGCTCAATGGATGGTGCAAGTAAGTTTGTAAAAGGTGATGCTATTGCTGGTATCGTCATTTTAATTATCAACATTGTTGGTGGCCTATTTGTTGGCATGATCCAGCATGACTTAAGCTTTGGCCAAGCTATGGAAGTTTACACACTCCTTACGATTGGTGATGGCTTGGTGGCTCAGCTCCCCTCATTACTACTATCAATTGGTACCGCAATTGTAGTAACACGCCAAAACGAGTCTCTCAATATGGGCGACCAGTTTAAGAAACAACTTGGCAACGAAAAATCTTTATTTATAGCCTCTGGCATCTTAATTACCATGGGCTTAGTGCCTGGCATGCCTCATTTAGCATTTTTAAGCCTAGGTGCATTATTAGGTTATTTAGCTTATTACACTCAACAAAGTAAATTAAAAGTGGCTGCAGCAGAAGCCGAGGCTGCTGCAAATGGAACTGCTGGTACGGGTGTTGCCAACAAGCAAGAGCAAAAAGAACTAGGCTGGGACGACGTTCAGCAAGTAGATGTAATTGGCTTAGAAGTGGGTTATAGATTAATTCCTTTGGTTGACCAGTCTCAAGGCGGAGAGCTGCTAAATCGTATTAAGGGTGTTCGTAAAAAGCTCTCTCAAGAGCTGGGTTTTTTAGTTCCACCCGTACATATTCGCGATAACTTAGAGCTTGACCCTAATGCATACAGAATTACGCTTATGGGTGTATCTACCGGTGAAGGTGAACTGAAGCATGGTGATGAGTTAGCAATAAATCCAGGTCAAGTATTTGGGCCAATTAAAGGGGTTGAAACCAAAGACCCTGCTTTTGGGCTTGATGCGGTATGGATAAAACCAGATCAAAAAGACGAAGCACAATCGCTTGGCTATACCGTGGTAGATTCAGCGACAGTTGTGGCTACACACATTAGCCAGTTACTCACTAACAGCGCAGCACTGTTGTTAGGTCACGAGGAAGTACAGAACTTATTAGATATGTTAGGTAAAAGCCACCCTCGCTTAGTTGAAGGTCTAGTCCCTGACGTATTACCGTTAACTGTGATTGTAAAAGTACTACAAAATCTACTTAATGAAGGCGTTGCAATTCGTGATATGCGCTCAATTGTACAAACCCTTGTTGAGTATGGGCCACGTAGTCAAGACCCTGATGTGCTAACGGCTGCAGTACGTATTTCATTACGTCGATTAATCGTTCAAGACGCTGTAGGCATGTCTTCAGAAATCCCTGTCATAACCTTGGCGCCTGAGTTGGAACAGATGTTGCATCAGTCACTACAAAATGCAGGCGACGAAGGTGCCGGTATAGAACCAGGACTTGCAGAGCGACTTCAAGTGTCACTAAATGAAGCGCATCAAAATCAAGAAATGTCCGGTGAACCTTCAATATTGCTAACGTCGGGAATGTTACGCACTGTGTTATCTCGTTTTGTTAAGTACACCATCCCGGGTTTAAGGGTGATGTCTTATCAAGAGGTACCAGATGAAAGACAGATCAAGATAGTCAGCTCTGTTGGCCAACAATAAGATTTTAAAGGGGTTGAATCATGAAAATAAAACGTTATTTTGCTAAAGATATGCGCACAGTACTTAAAGAAGTTAAAGACGAATTAGGTGTTGATGCGGTTATTATGTCAAATAAAAAACTAGCTAACGGTGTAGAAATTGTAGCAGCAGTAGATTATGACAAAGCAGCCCCTAAAAAAGAGCAAGCACTTAGCGCTCCAGGACAAAGCTCAACAAAAACACAGCCAGTGCATAATTTTGTAAAACCAGAGCCTCTTCGCGCTAAACCAGAGCCACAAGCGAAAGTAGCCGATAGTCTTCAGGCATTATTAGAGCGTCAAGCCCCACGCCCTCGTTCTGCAGAATTGGCTTCTATGTTTTCTCAATCAGGTATTGATACTACAGACAACTACCAAGAGCCAGTTCAAGAGCAGCGTCCTCGTCCTATGTTCACTAATGAACGTCAAGCTTCAGCGCGTCCGCAAACACAAGCAGACAGCCTTGGATTTGATGATTTAGAAAGTGGTTTTGATGATCTTGACAGTCCAGTGACACCTCGCCAAGAAACTAAGCATACTGAAAGTGAGCAAATTTCGTCAATGCGTGACGAAATGAATGCCATTCGTCAATTGTTAGAACATCAAGTGTCAGGGCTTATGCAACAAGACATGGCAAGACGCGATCCTACTCGTGCATGCATGATTGATCGTTTAGTCGGTATGGGAATAGATAAAGATGTTGCTGAGCAAATGGCGTGCTTTGTTCCTGACGATGTATCTCGCCAGCAAGGTTGGAAAGCACTTTTAACAATGGTTGAAGATCAGATGCAGACAACCAACAACGAGATTTTACGTCAAGGCGGTGTATACGCCTTAGTCGGCCCAACGGGTGTTGGCAAAACAACAACCGTTGCTAAATTAGCTGCACTTGGCGCACAAAAATATGGTGCAGACAAAGTCGCTTTAATCACAACAGACACATACAGAATTGGTGCTTATGAGCAACTCGCCACTTATGGCCGAATTATAGGTTGTGGTGTTAAGCAAGTTAAAGATGCTAATGAATTAGCTGAAGTTTTATATCATTTACGAAATAAACGACTAGTATTAATTGATACTGCGGGTATGAGCCA
>NZ_NTLW01000191.1:0-30262 GCF_002632075.1 Pseudoalteromonas sp. ESRF-bin5
AGTAACATTGTGCCTATTTCATGCGGTCAATTTTTAGCGCAATACCCACATGTAAAAATCGAAATGCAATTGCAAGAACAGCATGAGTTAACACGCAAGCTTCAGGAAGGTGAAATAGACATTAGCGTTTATTCTCAAGCTGTAAATAGTATTGGTAGTGATATTCATTTGCCTGATCAGCTTATTTTATTTGTATCTAAGCATCACCCGCTTGCCCAAAAAAATGACATAAGCAAACACCAACTAGACTCCTATTCAGCCTTTGGTTGTTTCTCTCAATCAAAACAAGTTCAAAGCATGCTGAACGAGGCCATTGATTCTTTAAATAAATCATCAACTATCAAAATGGGCAGTATTGAACAGGTTATCTCTGGCATTATTAAATCCGATAGTTTTGCAATCGCCAGCATTGAGCATGCAAACACTGTGGCAGAACACACCGACCTTGTTCAGTTAAAAACAAATAAAGATTTAAGCCATGAGCAACTAATTGTTCAAACAAACCAACAAACCACGGTTACGGAGCACTTAGCACATTTGCTTTCACTTATTAAAAAAGCAGCCACAACCCTTAATTAATTCAGCGTTCTTTTTTGAGACAGGTGCGACACAAAACAATAGCTTTTTACTCTTTTTCGGCTAAACTGGCGCACCTTCAAAAAAAGAACCTCCTAAATGATCAACTTTTCAGCCGATGGCCCGTTTTATAACGACATTGAAAGCCGCGGTTATACAGTTATTCCTAATGCATTAAACAAAGAATTAATAGCTGATTTAATGGCTGATTGTTATCGCATAAATCCGCATTTTAGCCATGCTGGTATTGGTCGCTTAAATCATTTACAAATTGACGATAATATTCGAAAAGATCAAACTTATTGGTTTGATGGTTCATCCCAAGCACAATTAACCTACCTAGCTGTTATGGAGAGTATTCGCACAACGCTCAATCGCACTTTTTTTATGGGGCTGTTTGATTACGAATGTCACTACGCAAAATACACTCACGGTGATTTTTATAAAAAACATGTCGATGCATTTAAAGGGCGCTCTAATAGGGTATTTACTAGCGTTTTATACTTAAACACGCCCAATGAGGGCGGTGAGCTTGTTATTTATAAACCCAAAAGCAAAGTGGTTGAGGTGAGCATTTCGCCAAAAGCGGGGACATTAGTTTTATTTGAAAGCGAACGCTTTGTTCACGAAGTATTACCAGCAGTAGATAATCGGTATTCAATTGCTGGCTGGTTTAGAAAAAACGCATCCATTAGCGGAATAGTTGATCCACCTCGTTAATATAACTAAATGCTAATGGGGTACGAGAGCAATAAACCAATAAAAATAGCCATACCCACATAATGATTATTTAAAAAAGCTTTAAAGCATGCGTCTCTATCACGTTTTAAAATTAATACTTGTTGGTAAGCGAGTAATGCTGTGGCTATAAGTAATCCAGCCCAAAAAGCCATGTTTAACTGATTAATAAACCCAATATAAGCAACAAGTGCGATAAATAGAGCATTTAATATAAAAATGATATGGCGGTCAAAACAACCAAATAAAATAGCAGTCGATTTAACACCAATTTTAATATCATCATCTCTATCGACCATGGCATACATGGTATCGTACGCAACCGTCCAGCATACATTAGCAACAAACAGCAACCAAGCCTGAAGAGGTAATGCATCAATAGATGCCATATAAGCCATAGGAATTGCCCAACCAAATGCTGCACCCAACACTACTTGCGGCAACTGGGTATATCGCTTCATAAACGGATAGCAAAACGCGAGCGCAAGTGCTCCAACAGACAATAAAATAGTGTTAACGCTCAGCATTAAAACCAAAATAAACGCTAAAGTGATCAGTAATAAAAATAGACTTAGCGCTTCGCCGCTTGCGACCGTACCAGATGCAAGAGGACGTTGGGCTGTGCGTTTTACAGAACCATCTATTTTTCTATCTGCAAAATCATTTATCACGCAGCCTGCACTACGCATTACTACAACCCCCAAAGTAAACACTATAAAATTAATTAAGCTCGGCATCCCACTATTTGCGAGCCATAAAGCCCAATAGGTTGGCCATAAAAGCAATAAAGTACCTATGGGCTTATCAACACGCATAAGCTGTAAATAATAAGAAAAATGTTTTGCTTTTAAACCTGCTAATTTCATGAGTAAAGGTACGCCCCAGGTAAAAATACTTCCGCCACCAAAAATTGGTAATCATTTAACGAAAACACGCTACGCCTGCCTAATAGAGTTTGAGTTGGTAAATTTAGCTTGGTAACCAAATTCTGTAATGAATGTTTGCTATCAAAACGCGCAATTTCAATATTTTGACGAACAAGCTCAGGTTGTTGAAAAATAACATCGCCTAAAGGGCGCTCCCCCATATTATGAAGCGAGTTGTGCGTTTGGTTATTTGGCAGCCAACTTTGAGCGTAAACCATGGGGTTATTATCGCACAACAAAAGCACCTCTCGGTTTAACGCCGATGACGTTTTACAGCCTAGTAATTGCTGTTGTTCATGACTTAAATTAAACGCCTGTTCGCTGAGTACTTTTACACTAAAAGAGGTTGCTTTACTTTTTAGCTTAGCGGTTAAAGAATGCGGCTCAAAAAGCCATTCTTGCTCTGTAGGTGTTAAGTCATCGGTTTGTATATCCGATAGCCAGTTAGCTGATAAAGATAAAGGAAAAGTTGTCACAATAACTCAATAAAATATAATCCAAGCAAATGATAACATTGCCTAAGCATTTGAAAAAGTGCCTATTCACCAACCTAAGTAACTAATATAAATAATTGCTTGGCGCTGTTTATTACCTATTATTAAGTATAAACTATTTACAACAGGTTTTCGGAAACGCTTTAAATATGAAAAAAATAGTATACGTAGGTCTTCTTACATTAATTATGAGTTTAGTGAGCCTAAGTGCCCGTGCAGAGTCAACGGTTGGTTATTTTGGTTTTGAACCTGACATAATTACTAATTATATTGGCGCATCAAGTAAAAAAATGGGTTACGTGCGCGTTACCGTTGACCTAATGCTTAGTAACAATTCAGACATAGCCATTGTTGAACATCATACTCCTTTATTAAGAGATGCTATTGTAGAGATTTTTTCGAAAGAGCCAGAAGAAAAAATAAAGTCATTGACTGGTCGAGAAGAAATTCGCGCAAAATGTATAGAAAAATTAAAAAGCCTGTTAAAAGAAGAAACAGGCCAAGAAATTATACGTGAAGTACTATTTACAAAGTATTTGTACCACTAAATTCAACTATTTGTATGCTTTTTAGTAAACAGTTGAGCGGTGTAGGCAAACGCCATTCCGCTCACTAGCCCCCCTAAATGTGCCCAATTAGCCATTCCAATAAACAACACATCAGCAAAACCAAGTACTAACCAAACAAGCATAAAACCTATAATTGAGGTACTCACCAATGCGGGTTTTTCTGGATTTAAAAAGCTATGGATCCAGCAATACCCCAGTAAGCCGTATACCACGCCACTTAGCCCACCAAAATTAGGCCCAACAATTAAATATTGCGCCCAACTACTAATTAAAGCAGTAATAAAAAACAGGCCAATTAAGCTCAATTTTCCGCATTGTTTTTCAATATTGTCACCAAGCGATATCCACCAAATTAAGTTAAACACAATATGTATAGCACTAAAGTGAACCAAGGCTGGCGTAAACCACGTCAATGGGTATGAGGGGTTAAACTGTAATGCAGAATAAATGCTCTCGAAACCACCCAGTAAAAATGCAACATAAATAACAATACTGAGTACACTTACCGATTGATTAAGCCAACTCAGCGCTTTGAACCGCGCTTTAAGGTTAAGCGATTGCCCTTGGTATTTTAAAGGTGATTGCGTACTACCTACACTCCAAGAAGCTTGCTGGTAACGAGAATGGCCTGGGTTTTGAGTAAACTCAGCCCAAAGCAGCTGTACCTGATGAAAATGCTCTTCAGATACGCTAATAATAACGTGGCTACCATCAGTTGAATGTAAGTGCCCGTCTAAACCTTGGCTTTTTAAATAATCTATAAAGCCTTGTGCGGCACGCGGGTTATTTAAACTGCCAAGCTCTATCATCGTTCAACTTTCTCGCTGTAGGCCGCTTCCCAGGCTGTAAAGCCACCATCCATGCTATATACATCCTCAAAACCTTGCTCAACTAAGTAACTAGCAGCACCTTGCGAACTCATGCCGTGGTAACAAACAATAATAATGGGCTGATCAAACTCTTTTTCCATCATAAACTGGGCAATGTTTGCGTTCGATAGTGCCTCTGCCCCCGGAATATGGCCTGCTTGATATGAGTTAGGATCGCGTATATCTGCAATTACTACGTCTTCTTTGTCTAATAACTCATGCGTTTGCGCAATAGATATATGTTTAAATGCCATTGAACTCTCTTTAATAAATAAAATAAAAAAGGCGGCCATAGCCGCCCTTCTTGCAATTTTTTTGGAATTAATCCCAGTTTAAAATTACTTTTCCTGACTGACCTGAAATCATCATATCAAAGCCAGCTTGGAAGTCATCTACAGAATATTGATGTGTAATGATTGGGCTTAAATTAAGACCTGACTGTATTAAACTTGCCATTTTGTACCAGGTTTCAAACATTTCGCGACCATAAATACCTTTAATCACTAAACCTTTAAAAATAACTTGGTTCCAATCTACTGCCATGTCTGATGGTGGAATACCGAGCATGGCAATTTTGCCACCATGGTTCATATTGTTCAGCATTGAATTAAATGCACTTGGCACACCCGACATTTCAAGACCAATATCAAAGCCTTCTGTCATGCCTAGGTCGGTCATAACATCTTCAAGCTTTTCATTTGCAACATTCACCGCGCGAGTTGCGCCCATTTTGCGAGCAAGCTCTAATCGGTACTCGTTAACATCAGTAATTACTACATGACGCGCGCCTACATGTTTTGCAACAGCTGCAGCCATAATACCTATAGGACCGGCACCAGTAATTAGTACATCTTCTCCTACTAGCTCAAACGAAAGTGCTGTGTGTACAGCATTGCCAAATGGGTCAAAAATAGAGGCTAATTCGTCAGATATATTGTCTGGAATTTTAAATGCATTAAATGCTGGAATGACTAAGTACTCAGCAAACGCGCCTTCGCGGTTAACACCAACGCCTGTGGTATTACGGCATAAATGCACACGCCCAGCACGACAATTTCGACAATGCCCACAGGTAATATGACCTTCGCCAGATACCCGGTCACCCACTGAAAAGCCGCGAACTTCTTGACCCATATCAACCACTTCACCAACGTACTCATGACCAACAACCATTGGTGTAGGAATTGTTTTACTCGCCCACTCGTCCCATTTATAAATATGAACGTCGGTGCCACAAATCGCTGTTTTACGTATTTTAATTAACAGATCGTTATGGCCCACTTCAGGCTTAGGTGCATCTGTCATCCAGATACCCGGTTCTGCTTTTAATTTAGATAATGCTTTCATAATTTACGCTCACAAAAACCAAGTCATTTCTTAGTTTTAAAAATTAAATAACGCCCATTTCTTTACCAATGCGGGTAAAGGCTGCAATCGCTGTATCTAGCTGCTCTATACTGTGCGCTGCTGATATTTGCGTACGAATACGTGCTTGGCCTTTTGGTACAACAGGGAATGAAAAACCAGTCACATAAATACCTTCTGCAAGTAATTTATCAGCCATAAGTGAGGCCACTTTAGCGTCACCTAGCATCACAGGAATGATGGCATGATCTTTACCTGCGCAGGTAAAGCCTGCCGCTTCCATTTGCTCACGGAAATATTTAGCATTAGACCAAAGCTTAGCGCGAAGCTCGCCACCATTTTCAAGCATCTCTAGTACTTTAATTGATGCAGTTACAATTGAAGGTGCTAATGAATTTGAGAATAAGTAAGGGCGCGAACGCTGACGTAACCACTCAACAATTTCTTTTTTACCTGAAGTGTAACCACCTGATGCGCCGCCCAGCGCTTTACCCAATGTACCAGTAATTATATCTACACGGTCAAGTACGTTACAGTATTCAGGTGTACCCTTACCATTTTCGCCAACAAAGCCTACAGCGTGAGAGTCATCAACCATAACAAGCGCATCGTACTTATCTGCTAAATCGCACACAGCTTCTAAGTTACAAATTACGCCGTCCATAGAGAACACGCCATCGGTGGCAATTAACTTTGTTTTAGCGCCCGCTTCGTCTGCGGCAATTAATTGCTTTTCTAGATCAGCCATGTCGTTATTTGCATAGCGAAAACGCTTAGCTTTACATAAACGAACGCCATCGATAATCGAAGCATGGTTAAGTGAATCAGAAATAATTGCATCTTCAGCACCTAAAATAGTTTCAAACAAGCCTGTATTAGCATCAAAACAAGAAGAGTATAAAATGGTGTCTTCGGTTTCTAAAAATGCACTAATTTTTTGCTCAAGTGTTTTGTGAATGTCTTGCGTACCACAGATGAAACGCACAGAGGCCACACCAAAACCGTGGTCGTCTAAACCGCCTTGCGCTGCTTTAATTAACTCAGGACTATTTGCTAGACCTAAGTAGTTGTTAGCACAAAAGTTAATAACTTTATCGCCAGATGCTACTTCAATTTGAGCTTGTTGCTGCGAGGTAATTATACGCTCGCTTTTATAAAGGCCTTGGGCTTTAACGTCTTCAATTTGCTCTTGTAATTGGCTAAAAAAAGCAGATGCTCTCATCTGTAGTCTCCATTTAATTGAACGGGTAAACAACAACGTTGATGCCACTGTTTATGATGGTGTGTATTGTAAAAGTTTAACGAGAAAAATGCACGGTTTGCAGTTCGTCGCAAACGCGCTCAATGTAAGGAATATGTGCCAGTTTACACGCTTAAATAAAGCGTGTTTTTATAACGGTAAACGTTTAGTTAAATCATCTATTGAATCAATCACTAAATCGGCATGTTGCTTTGCGCTTTCGTCAAAGCTTTGCCCCGAGTGCACTAATACTTGGGTTGCAATACCGGCTTTTTGAGCAGCTTGCATGTCACTGAGCTTATCACCAACCATAATACTCTGCTCAGGATCGATATTATGCTCCTTAATGCCTTGCAGCAACATGCCTGGGGCTGGCTTTCTGCAATCACATTGCTTTAAATATTCTGGTAAAGCCTTTTTAGGGTGATGAGGACAAAAATAAACATCGGCAATTTCAATGTTGTGGTTACTAAATTGCGTTTTCATCCACTGAGTAAGCGCTTTAAATTCAGCCTCAGTATAATAACCACGCCCAATACCTGATTGGTTAGTCACTACTATAATTTTGTAGCCTGCATCATAAAACTTTTTACAGGTGCTAAAAATGCCTTTAATAAATTCAAACTTTTCACTTTGATATACATAGCCGTGGTCTACATTTACCACGCCGTCACGGTCTAAAAAAAGCGCTTTATGTAGTTTAATACTCATTCAAGCCCCTCTTTGTTCACAACATGGTCAAACATTGTTTTTACGCTATCTATGGTTATTTGGCTCATTAAATCATCCCCTTTAACTCGGGTACCCCAGGGGACTTGCTGCGCAGTTTTACCCGTTTGCTCAAGTAAATTTTGATGATAAACCTCTACCACATAATCTTGATATAAATAAGGGCCAGTGCGTGCAGGGTTCGAGTGGGCATATAAACCAACAACTGGTGTGCCAACCGTTACTGCCATATGAGCAGGGCCAGTATCGGGGGCAAGGACTAAATCAGCTCTTTTTAAAACACATAGCAGCTCTTTAAGCTTTGTTTTACCAACTAAATTTAAAATTGGGCTATTGCTATGTTTTATAATGTTATTCGCTAAATTTACTTCAAGCTCAGTAGGCCCGCCGGTTAAAGCAACATTAAAACCTTGCTCGTGCGCGTAGTCAGCAAGTACAGCATAACGTTCAGGCAACCAGTTTCGCTGAGCTTTACTAGCCGCTGGCGAAATTACAAATAGCTTGTTGGCTAAATACTCTTGCCCTAGTAACTCATCTGCTTTGTTTTCATCTTGTGCGCTGTAAGGCATTTGCCATGTAGGCGTGTAATCATCTACACCAATTGCACCCGCAAACCCTTTAAATCCCTCTAGCACATGTGCTTCTTTTTGTGGGGCTATGCGTTTATTTATAAACAAACTGTGTAGTTCTTTTGAGCGTGCCCAATCAAAGCCTATTTTTACTTTTGCAGGTATACAGCGCGCTACAAAGCCTGCTCTTAATGCCACCTGCATATTAAGAAGCACGTCAAACTGCTTACCATTAAAGGTATTTTTTAATTTTTTAAGCGCTGCTCTACCTTCTTTTTTATCAAATATTACCAGCTCTACGCCCGGTAAATCAGCAAGTAACATAGCCTCTATTTTACCCATTACCCAGGTTATTTTTGCATTAGGGTGCGCTTTTTGAATTGCTTGAACAGCACTAACAGCATGACATACATCACCAATAGCAGAGAGTCTTAAAATACAAATAGAGGAGTAGTTAGGCACTTGAGTCACGCATTCCGTTAGGCTTTAAATAGTATGCTGGGATCTTAAATTATACTCGCGTTAATGCAAGCACTTATCCTGCGCCATAAAACACGTTAATATATACCTATTATTGAATTATTTTAACGAGCTATGTTTAAAACACTAACGCAAGGCAAACACACTATTTTAAGCCATCCAGATTATTTTAACCTTGTTGATATAAGCTGGTTTGATGCAACTTATTGGCAAAAGCAAAATAAAATAGTAGGCGCTAAAAAAGGCCGCGCTACAGCATGGTTTTTTAAACATGATGATTTAACTGCTGTACTCAGGCATTACTGGCGTGGCGGTTTGGTTGGTAAGGTATTGAGCGATCAATACCTCTATCTTGGCCTTAAAAACACCCGCGTATGTAAAGAGTTCAGCTTAATGATAAAGCTTATTGAACTCGGTCTAAATGTACCCAAGCCAATTGCAGCCAGAGTAAGCACTAGTGGTTTGATTTACCGCGGCGATATAATTACACAAGCGGTTAGCGGTGCTAAAAGCCTGCTCGACGTTCTAATTGAGCGCCCTTTAAATAGTAGTGAGCTTGAAAGCATAGCCAACACTATTGCGCTATTTCATAACAAAGGGGTGTATCACGCCGATTTAAATATCAATAATATTTTATTTAATGAAGACGGCGACGTATATATTATCGACTTTGATCGCGGGGAGTTAAAAGTTCCTAACCCGCAATGGCAACAAAGTAATATAGCGCGCTTAAAGCGTTCATTTTCAAAAGAGCAAGGCCGTAATAGCGTCTTTAATTGGCAAAGCAATGATTGGGAAACGTTCAATGCCCTTTATAGCCAAAAACTATCTGCGTAGAGCCAAATACTGCTGAGCTACTAGCTTAGCATCCACTTTTTGCAAAATATCGGCGTTTTCCACACTCGGCTTATTTGCTAAAACGTGTTTTATTTTAGCCGCTAGCTCTTCGCTATTTCCTATAGGTACTAAGTAATTAGCCAGTTCGCCTGTTAATATTTCGCTAGGCCCAAACGTACAATTAGTACTTACTACCGGCGTGCCAACAGCTAATGCTTCAATTAATACTGTTGGCAACCCTTCAAAGTCAGAGCTCAACACCAATGCTTCAGCCTGCTTAATCCAATTATACGGATTTTGTTCAAACCCAGGGACAATTAGTTGCTCTGCGATGCCATACTCTTTTGCAAGCTTAAATGCTTTACTAGGCTTGTTACATAAAAGAACCAATTTGTATTTTTTATCAAGCTTGGCAAATGCCGCAAATAAAATATCGTGGCGTTTTTGCTTAGCTAAGCGCCCTACATGAATCAAATAAGGCGACTGCGGAATAGCTATATTAACGTCATCAGATTGGCGTTTTATTTCGGCTAAATTAAAGGGGTTATAAATAGTGGTTATTGCACTTGGCGTAATTAAATTGCCTTGAGTGATTTCTTGCTCTACACCTTTAGATACACAAACAAGTGACTTACCATTTAAGTTTTGCTTTGATTTTTTAAGATAGCGATAAGAGAACGGACCTAACTTTTTTTGCCTAGCAAGCTCTGAATTTACTGAGTTATGCACAACAAAATGCACATTTTTAACCGTGCTTTTAGCGAGTAAATTATTACTTCTATCAAGGTTTGAAAGTACTAAATCTATAGTACCTATATCGCTTTGTTTATTGTTAAACCAGGCTTCTAACTTCGCAATGCTTTTATTTATGTTCCAAAAGCGATCGACTTTTGAAGCCCTATCAGGAAATAAACTATCGACATTAATGCATTCAGGGATGTCATATTCAATGGAGCTTGCAATTGACAATAAAGTAACGTGATGCTCAAGTTCAACAAGTTGCTCAGCTAAAGTAAGCATAACTTTTTCTGCACCACCGCCAACAAGGGAGTCAATAACAATTACAATGTTCATGCACGGCTTCCTGCAAGCATATTTTTTACCGCACTCGTAATTACACTATAACTTTGAGGACTCTCTAATTTACGATATTTAGCCAAGAGAGGCTTATAGTGCCTATCATCTATTACGTATTCAATTTTAGACACTATATCATCAGGATTAAGACTTGCTTTGATGGCTACGCCGGCATTAACACAATTTTCTAGGCGGGTATGTTGGTCTTTTGAAATAGCACAAGCTATCACAGGAGTTTGCAATGCAATAGCCTGCAACAAAGTATCACCAGCACTCAATAAAGCTAACTTTGCTTGACTCAATAAAGCTAAAAAATCAGTTCCCTCTAAACTTGTTAAACAAATAATCTCGCTTGTTTTTGGTAATATTTTTGTATAATTAGAGCCAAACACGACCACTGTTTTTAAACCCGTTTTTTTACCCGCTTTGAGCGCGGTATCGAAATAGGTATCTGCACAATTTAAATTATTAAATGTATGCCCACCAGAACCTGCATTTACTAGTAAGTAATTATTCTCTTCAAGCCCGTACTTGTTCAACACTTGCTTTTTTTGCTCCTCTGATGCGTGTGCAACAAAAGGCCCAACATTACGTGGATAAGCAAGGGGAAACATGTCTAGCTTTGTAGTTTCCACCCAACTTAAAGGCGCAATACAATAGTCTGGCTGTACAACCCAATGTACATCAATTAGATTTGCACGATTGAGCTTTAATCCTTTTGCGCGCTTTTTTTCATGTTGAGAAATAAAAACAACTTTAGCACCCACCTCTTTTGCCGCTTTCATATGTGCTGCGCGCCCAGCACAATCAAAAACAACAACGTCGGGTTTGTATGCAGTGATAAAGTCACACACTAATGCAACTTCTTTGGTTGCTGAGCTCTCAAGTAAAGTGGTATCAAAGGGGCAAACATCGGCGTAAGTTGTGTGCTTGTTTAAAATAAAATGAATATCAAGCATCCCAGCAAACTCAGCGAGCAACCCATTAGCCAACAACAACGAGCGCATATATTCACCAATTCCTTCTGGTGACGATACTGGAATAAATAAAAGTCGTTTGTTGCTCATTGCATTCTCAATTTCCTATTTGATCTTTAGTATATCAATCAGGCCTTTGTTACGATAGATAGGTTACATTTTTATACATTTAATTGACCCTATAAATTTGAATATTTACTGCAATAACATACTTAGATTGGTAAACTTGCCAGCAATCTTAATCACAAGGACCTGAACTTTGCGACACAGAATTTTTATTCTTTCAACATTATTTAGTGCTATCAGTTTATCTGTTAATGCTGAACCATGGGTTAAACCAGATGACTACGGACTAAAAGCTGACATACAACAGCTAGCCGACGCCGGTATTATTTTAGCGCCGGTAACAACATACCCATTAATGTGGAAGAGCTTTATTAATGATGTTAACAGTATGCCCATCGAGCAATTATCTCCAAGCTTGCAAGACGCATTACTGCGTGTAAAGCATCGTTATAAATCTGAAAACGCAAGTTCACATAGTGTGCAATTATCAGCTTATGCAGCCACAGATCCAATACATACAACAAGCTTTGGCGCGACCAACACTCAAAAATCAGCGCTTTCGGCAGCGTATGCCTACCTAGGTGATAATTTTGCCGCTAAAGTTGCACTAAGCTCTAGAAAAGACGGTAAAAAATGCTTCATTAACGGAAAAACTAGCGATGACATTGTAAAAGATGAGCAAGCATTAACTGATTGTGACGATACCTCATTTGATGGTAGTTACGTAGCCTATAGGCTAGGTAATTGGATATTTAGAGGCGGTGCTGTTGAGCAGTTTTGGGGACCTGGTATCGACAATAGCTTGATAATGTCTGGCAATGCAAAGCCGCTTCCCGCTTTAAGTATTACGCGTGAACAAAGCACCGCCTTTGAAACACCTTGGTTAAGCTGGATAGGCCAATGGAGTTTTACAGCACAAATGGCCAAGCTCGAATCAACCAGAGTGATTCCTGATGCATTACTGTGGAGTAGTCGCTTAAATATACGCCCACTACAACAATTAGAAATTGCAGTAAGTTGGTCGGCGCAGTGGGCAGGTGAAGGTCAGCCAAGTTCTGCTGGTGATTTTATTGATGTCATTACAGGGCAAACAACTTGCATTAATGGTAATGAAAATTGCGACAGTCAGCTAGAGTCTAAAATTGGAAATCAACTTGCAGGCCTCGATATTCGCTGGTCTGACACATTGTTTAGCCACCCATACGCCATTTATGCCAGCACCATAGGTGAGGATGCCAGCTCACAATTTAAACCTGCTGACCGAGCTTACTTATTTGGTGTGCAAACGACCCAACGTATTTACAATCAAAATTTATTAGTGAATGTAGAGTACATAGATACGGGTGTTTCGTGCGCAGCGGAATCAACCAATGAAAACTGTTATTACGAACACTCAGATTATAAATCAGGTTACCGTTACCATGGCCGCACCATAGGCTCAACGTTTGATAACGATGCGCAATCAGTGGTGTTAACAATACTTGGACAACTTTCAAACGGCGATGATTGGCAAGTAAAGCTACGCAGCGTGGATTACAATAGCGACAACAGTGATTTATACCCGAACAATCCTGACATTGGTAACTCAATAACCAAGACGGGCTACAGTTCTAAACAGCTTGAGCTTCGCTATAGAAAAATCACTATGGGTGGGCGTTTAACATTAGGTGCTTTTGCATCTCAAAATGACGATGCAGAAAATGACACATCTGCCTTTGCTAAATACGAATATAACTTTTAGCCAGTATTTTAAATACACTATATTTAGGCTTTAAAAAAAGGGATGAAAGCAACACTTTCATCCCTTTTTTATTCGCAAAATATACTTATTGCTTTATTTTGCTAATCACTTTTGACGTTGAACAGCCATCTAAAAATGTCAGCACTTCTACTTTGCCGCCATGGCGCAGTACATGATCGGCACCGGCTATTTGCTCTACGGTATAATCGCCACCTTTCACTAAAATATCAGGGCTTATTTGCTCGATTAATTTAGCGGGTGTATCGTTTTCCTCAGCGCTGCCAAAGGGAATCACCCAATCAACAGAGGCAAGTGCACTTAATACCATTGCACGCTCATCAAGCGGGTTTATCGGGCGTTCAGGGCCTTTTAAGCGAGTGATTGAATCATCATTATTTAGCCCAACAACGAGTCGATCGCCACGCGCTTTGGCTTGTGCCAAATAGCGCACGTGACCTGCGTGTAAAATATCAAAACAACCATTGGTAAATACAATGGTTTCGCCGTTTTGCTTTGCAAACTCAATATGCTGCAGTACATCATCAAACGGAGTTTGGTAGTGTTCTCCATTGGTGTGTAAGTATTGGCCTAACTTTTGGCTTAACTCTTCTGGTGACACTGTAGCTGCCCCCAATTTACTTACTACAATGCCCGCTGCTAAATTAGCAATTTCTACCGCATCTTTAGGCTCCATACCTGCCCCAAGCATTACAGCTAAAGTTGCAATTACGGTATCGCCTGCGCCAGTTACATCGCTCACTTCTAATTGCTGAGCTGCAAAGTCGTGTTTTTCATCGGCATTAATTAACGACATACCTTGCTCTGAGCGTGTAAGTAGCATGGCTTTAATACCATTTTTACTAATAAGCTCACGGGCACTTTGCGCTAAAATGTCCTCAGAGCCGGTTTTACCACCTGCTAAATTAAACTCATGCAAGTTAGGCGTAATGTAGTCTGCGCCCTCATACAAATGTAAGTCTGGCGATTTAGGGTCTATAAGCACGGTTTTACCCGCCGCTTTGGCAACGTTAACCATTTCTTTAATCAAGCTCAGCGAGCCTTTGCTGTAATCAGAAAACACCACAAAGTCGTATTCATCAAGCACCAGCTCTAAGCGATTTAATAACAGTTGGCTATGCTGCTCGCTAAAGGTTTCTTCTAAATCAAGGCGTACAAGTTGTTGATGGCGGCTAATAACACGCATTTTAGAAATAGTCGGTAAATCACACACACTAACAAGTTGTGAGCTTATTTTTTCACCTTTTAAAATTGTTTCTAAAATTTGCCCGCTTTCATCCTCGCCAACTAAGCCAAGTAGCCCAACTTTGGCATCAAGCCTAGCAATGTTTTTAGCAACATTGGCAGCGCCACCAGCTTTGTCTTCAAACTTGCTTACCTTAACAACAGGTACTGGCGCTTCAGGCGAAATGCGCCCAGTGTCACCGTACCAGTAGCGATCAAGCATTACATCGCCCACCACTAAAATACGCGCTTTAGATAAGTTTTTTAATAGCGATAAATCCATTACTGCTGCTCCGCAACAACCATATCTATGGCTTCACATAACCAGTGGCCAATAAACATATGCGCTTCTTGAATACGTGCTGTTTCATCGTTTTTGATAATAATTGGCAGCTTGGCAATGTCTTTTACTTTTCCGCCATCACGGCCTGTTAATGCAACTGTAAATGCGCCAATTTTATTAGCCGCTTCAAGTGCTAAATTGATATTTGCACTGGTACCTGAGGTTGTTAAACCAATCACTAAATCTTCTGGTTTACAAAGCGCCTGAACTTGGCGCTCAAACACGGTATCAAAGTGGTAGTCGTTACTGTGTGCAGTAAGAATTGACGTATCGGTTGTGAGTGCCATAGACGCAAGCGGTCCGCGTTCTAATTTATAACGTACTACAAATTCGGCCGCTAAGTGCTGAGCGTCCGCTGCACTCCCGCCGTTACCAAACCAAATAACCTTACCACCAGCTTGTAATGCACTATGGCATACTTCTAATAACTGCATAGACTCTTGATGATAAGCCTCCATCGTTTCAAATAAGGCTTGATGACGGTTTAAACTTTCAACGTAGCTTGTTGCCACAGAATCGATAATTGACATGAAAAATTCCTCTAGGAACTGAAATGGCAGGAAAAAATTAAATCCATTATTCCACAGTTTTATTTAGTTGTGTGTATTTTATAGGAATATAGCTGAACTGGAACATAATTTAGTGCTTCACATGTTCAGAAATTATCACTTTCGCGTTAAACTAAGGGCACTTACCTCAATAAAAGTTCAGTATGGCACGCATTTTTTACTCATTCGCTTTAATTTTAATTAGCCCGCTGATTGTATTTTACTTATATGTATTAAGAGGTAAAAAAAACAAGGGCTATCGCGCACACTTTAAAGAGCGTTTTGGCTTTGTGAGCAAAAGCTTATTTACAAGCAAAGGCAAACCGTTAGTTGTGCACTGCGCCTCTGTAGGTGAAGTACTTGCAGCTGCACCTCTTATTAAAGCGCTGCAAAAACAACACCCACAGCTTAATATACTCATTACCTGCAATACCCCTACAGGTCGCGAGCAAATAATTAATCAGTTTAAAAATACCGTGGCGTGTAGTTATTTACCTATGGACTTTGCGTTTTCGACCGCCCGATTTTTAAAACGTATAAACCCACAAGCGCTATGCATATTAGAAACCGAGCTTTGGCCAAACTTAATGGCAATAAGCCATAAAAAGAATATTCCGGTACTGGTACTTAATGCTCGCTTGAGCGAAAAATCGCAACAAGGGTACCAAAAGGTGCCCAAGTTAACGCAAATAATTATGCGTTCAATCACGGTACTTGCAAGCCATAATAAAAAAGATGCCGAGCGGTTTATTGAGCTCGGTTTACCCCCCTCAAAAAGCCATGTTACAGGCTCAATTAAGTTTGATATAAGCCCAAGCAATGAGCAACTAGCCTCAGTTGCAAACCTTAAAGCACAATATAAAACCCAAGAGCGTTTTGTATGGGTAGCAGGCTCTACTCACCCACTTGAGCACGAAATGATATTAAATGCCCACCAGCAACTATTAAAAAAACACCCTAATTCGCTTTTAGTTATTGCTCCTCGACACCCTGAGCAGTTTGATAAAGTAGCCAACACGGTAGCTCAAAGCCCGCTTAGCTTTAGCCGTCGCAGCAACAATAACTATCAAAAAGAGCAAGTACTATTAGCTGATACACTTGGCGAGCTGCAATGTTTATATGGGGCTGGTAATGTCAGTTATGTAGGCGGCAGTTTAATTCGCCGCGGCGGGCATAACCCACTTGAAGCTGCAGCTTTTTCAGTTGGCGTAATAACTGGCCCACATACGTATAATTTCGATCATATCTACCCTGAGATTATAAAATTAAAAGGCGCTGTGGCTGTTGAAAACACCGATGAACTTGCTACACAATTAATTAACTTAAGCCAAAACACTAAAGCTTGCCAAACTTTAGGGAATAAAGCGCAGCAGTGCGTATTAAAAAACCAAGGCGCCATTAAAAAAACATTAACCATAATTAATCAGTATTTAGAGCCATAAGCATGACCAATTTAGCTATTACTCAAACCCGTGAGTGGGTATCGTCTGTTATTGTAAAATATAACTTTTGCCCATTTGCCCGCAAAGAAGTTGAGAACAACTGCATTCATTATGTACTTAGCCCAGCAGTAAAAATTGATGATGCGGTAATGGATATGCTTGAGCAATGCACACAGCTTAATCAAAATCCAGAGCGCGAAACCACATTAATACTGTTTGATTACGGCTTTAGCGATTTTGAAGACTTTTTAGATTTAGTTGATTTAGCCAATGCGCTACTGGTTGCACAAGGCTTTGAAGGTAAATATCAAATTGCTAATTTTCATCCCGATTACGTGTTTGCCGACAGCGACGAAGATGATGCCGCAAATTACACAAACCGAGCTCCCTACCCTACATTGCATTTAATTCGCGAATTAAGTATGAGCGAAGCGCTTGATAACTATAACGAGCCTGAATCTATACCTGAGCACAATATAAAACTTGCAAGGCGCAAAGGATTCGACTTTTGGCAGCAACTTTTAGAAGGCATAAAAAAACCGAGCGCATAACGGCTCGGCTTTTAAGTATCAAATTCAATGTTACTTTTTAACCCAGCTGCCATTTACTTCAACATAATGACCACTTTGGGTTTTTTCGATTGTTTTAGCCGCTGCGAGTGCTTCCACTTGGGCGAGCGATAAATTGTTCTTTTTAGCTAGTTTTAAATACTGAGCTTTACGCTTTGCGTTAATTTCTTCAACAACGGCTTTAGCTTCGCTATTTTGTACTACTAAGCCTAAATAACCCGAACTGTTCTCACCCACTAATCCTTGGCTTTTAGCATCATCTAAACTAATCGCCCACGCCGAAAACGACATACACACTGCACCAAATAAAGTGGCAATACTTAATTTATTTTTTATAGTCATCATTTAGCTCCTAAAATAATTCGCTGTCGTCACTGAACAGGGTATCGAGTTCTTTATCTACCTTCACACGAATTTCGTGATCAACCTTTACATTGAGGTTGATAGTTATTGGCTCTTTAGCTGCTACTTCTACCCTGTGTGTACATGCGCTTAATGCGCTGATAGCAGCAAGGGCTATGATTACCTTAATGCTTAACGAATTTTTCATCATTAGTTTCCTTTTTGAGAATATTGCTGCTCAACTTTTTGTGTTATTTCGTCACTTAATCTTAGCGCTCTTAGAAGCGTAAACACGTTTTCTTCGTGGTTATAGTTAAAATTAACTTGTTGTTGCTCTGGCTCATTAAAGCCTTGTAAGTTAACACCTAAATTTAACCAACCATCACTTTTAAGTGCTACTGTACTATTAAGTTTTTGTATATCAAGGTTTTTAAGTAAGCTCAGTACAGGCTGTAATTCTTGCTGCTGTTGCATAACAGAGTCAAACGCTACGTTATTGCTAATAATAAGCTTACCTTCACCTTGGTTTAATAAGTTGCCGTTTGTAACCTCTACACCACTGTCACTAAAATGAAGGGGCAGCCACCCTTTTAATCGGCCCGTTAAGGTAATTCCCGACTTATCATCAAGGGTAATGAGTTTACTCGCATCAATATCTTTAAAAGTAACATTGGCTGTTTGCTGTTGCTTTAAAAGCGTGTATTTATCTAATTCAAATACCCCATCAAACACATTACCTCTTATATCAAATGCTTGCGCGCTGTTATTAACCACTTTTATTTTACCGTTGATATTATTAACTACTGCGCCAGCTCTTAATTCATTGAGGTTAAAGGTAGTTCGCTCAACATTAAGCTGCCCTGAATCATATTGCCCACTAAGTTGCGCACTAAACTGGTTAGCTAAGTAATCGTTATAAAGAGCGCTGGTATCATCAATAGTTAAATTAAAATTGGCTTTTTGTAAGTTAACATCGCCACTAATACGCCCATTAAACTCGCCTTGAGTGAGTTGAGCTAACGGTTCAAATTGGCTAACGAGTGAATTTAACGAAAGCACACTTTGCTGCGGTATAATCACTTCAAACGGATGCGCTACCTTTGAAACATGGTGATTGGCCACCAGCTCAACACCATTTACAAACACATGATGAGACGCTTTAAGCGCGCGACTTTGCAGCCCGGTTGACGTTACGTTTATTGTATTTAAATCGACATTTGGGCTTGTCAGTGTATTTATTTGGGTGTTTGCATTTAAGTGAGCAAATAACTCTCCCACACCTAAGTTTGCCCTTGCACTGAGGGTGTTATTAATACCGGTGAGTTTATACTCTTCGTATTGAGCGCCTTTAAACTCACTTTTTAAAACCACGCTTGCATCTAGCTTTTCACTCATACTTGCCACTAGTTTACCTGTGTAAGTGTTAATAGTAGTGCCATAAGCAACGGCTTTATCAAAGCTAAATGTAGTACTTACTTTACCTACGGGTTTAGAGTCAACAAGTTGAGTAAGTGTAAAGTCGCCATGGGCTTTAATATTATTAGCCTCAGCCGGTAAAAATTCAGGCAAAGCGGTAAGCGTAATATCGTAATTACCGCTTAATTGAGCGTTTTTAAGCTGCGCACTTAGCGTTATAGCGTCTATTTCATCCGTATTTAGCTGTGCCTTTAGCTGTATGCGTGCGCTTTGTAACGGTGCAGCAGTATTTATAAACGTATCTGTAACCGTTATATCTATATTTTGCTTGGCTTGCACTGCACTTTTGAGCGTTATTAACGGTAAGGTTAGGTTGTTATGTGCAAAATTAATTGGTTTAGCTAAAGCCCATTGCCAATTAAGTGGAAGCTGCTTTATGGCAAATGACTTGTAGCCACTTTCAGGAATAAGAGATTGGCAGTTATTACTAAGTTTCACATTGTTTTTAAGCTTGCTTAGGTCAAGCTCAAGGTTTTGGCTATTTAAATTATAGGTAGCACTTAGCACACCTTTGGAGCTGTTTGTTATATCACAGCTTTGTATTTTGTAGTCATACTGGGCTTGTAGATCACCAGTAAGGCTTGCCTCTACCCCGTTAAAGCTAAATGCCTGCGCTGTATTAAAACTAAGTCCATTTAATAACTCATTATCTGTTTTAAGTAATTGCTTTAATGATCCATCATTAACTTTAAGCTGCCCTTGTACCTTATTACTGTAAAGCGTTGCGCTTATGTTTAAATCACCATTGACTACAAACTGGTTAAGCGTTGGCTCAATAATATTTAGCATAAGCGGGCGCTTTAAAAATGCACCATGTATAGTTAAATGCTCAACTGTAATTGTTGGCCTTTTTTCGGGCAGGGCTAAATCTAAAATTTTTGCAGGGCTGCTTACTTTATCACTTTGAGGAAGTGGATTTATATTAAGCGCCGCATGTTTAATTTCAACATGGCGAGTATTTGCGGTAATGCCTGTAACAACAAGCTCTTGATTTTGGTAACTCAAGCACGCTTTTTGTACATGTACATTTAGCTTGCTGGTAAGCGAAAAGTCTAAACAACTTAAAGTAACGCCCGCTTTTTCAAGCTGAGGCGCTACAGCCCATTGTAATAATGGCAAACGAAATACATAACCAAGCAATACTATGCTTAGTAATACAAAACCAACAATTAAACCAATGCGCTTTAACATACTATCCTTATAAGCTTTTATTCATACCTTACAAACTATCGTAATTTTAAATCTACGCAATCAAAAAAGGCTGCACAGTGCAGCCTTTTTTATTTTACAGCTAGATTATGAATCTAACTTGTATATGTCGTTTTTAACCTACATTTTTACGTGCGTTGCGGAACATACGCATCCATGGGCTATCCTCTTTCCACTCATCTGGGTGCCACGAGTTAGCAACAGCGCGGAACACACGCTCAGGGTGCGGCATCATTACAGTGGCACGGCCATCAGTAGAGGTAATACCGGTAATACCTTCTGGTGAACCATTTGGGTTAGCCGGGTATTGCGTTGTCGGATTACCGTAGTTATCTACAAATTTAACCGCAACAGTGCCGCTTTCAAGCGCAGCTTTAGTGGCGGCATCGTTTGCAAATTCTGCATGGCCTTCACCATGAGATACAGCAATTGGCATACGCGAACCAGCCATTCCATTAAAGAACACAGACGGGTTTTCTTGTATTTCAACTAAGCTAAAGCGTGCTTCAAAACGCTCTGACTTATTTGTTACAAAACGTGGCCAATGCTCAGTACCCGGAATTAACTCTTTCAATGTTGATAACATTTGACAACCATTACACACACCTAAGCTAAAGGTGCCTTCACGGTGGAAGAAATTTTGGAACTGATCGCGTGCCATATCGTTAAACAATATAGACTTAGCCCAACCTTCACCGGCGCCTAATACGTCACCATAAGAGAAACCACCACATGCCACTAAGCCTTTAAACTGCTCAAGGGTTAAACGCCCTTCGAGGATATCGCTCATGTGCACATCAACAGCGGCAAAACCAGCGCGGTTAAACGCAGCAGCCATTTCTAGGTGCGAGTTAACGCCTTGCTCACGCAAAATAGCCATTTGTGGTTTAGCACCCGTTGCAATGAATGGCGCAGCTATATCTTCGTTTAAGTCAAAGTTAAGTTTCACGTTTAAGCCTGGGTCTTTTGCATCAAACTTGGCATCAAACTCTTGCTTAGCACAATCAGGGTTATCACGACGTGCTTGCATTTGGTACGTTGTTTCGGCCCAAATAGTACGTAACTCAGTACGAGTATGATTAAGTACTGTTTGCTCACCACGGTTAAATACAATGCTATCGTCGCTATTAAGCGAGCCAATCACGTGGCTAATTGCAGCAACACCGTGTTGCTCAAATACAGCATTTACAGCACCTAAATCGCTGTTAGCCACTTGAATTACCGCGCCAAGCTCTTCGTTATAAAGTGCTTCTAGGTCTGTTCCGGTTAAACCAGCTAAATCAACAGTCACACCGGTGTGCCCAGCAAACGCCATTTCAGTTACAGTAGTAAATAAACCACCGTCTGAGCGGTCATGATAAGCAAGTAACTTGCTATCAGCGACAAGTGCTTGCATGGCATTGTAAAAGCCTTTAAGTAGCTCAGGGCTGTCTACATCTGGTGTAACATCACCAAGCTGTTTATAAACCTGTGCAAGGCTTGATGCACCCATGCGGTTTTTGCCAGCACCTAAATCAACTAAAACAAGCGAAGTGTCGCCTTTATCAGTGCGTAACTGTGGCGTTACTGTTTTACGTACATCGTCAACACGGCCAAAGGCTGTAATAATAAGCGATAACGGCGACGTTACTGATTGCTCAGCACTATCGTCTTCGTTTTTCCATGTCGTTTTCATCGACATAGAATCTTTACCTACAGGTATAGTTAAACCAAGTGCTGGGCAAAGCTCTTCGCCTACCGCTTTTACGGCTTCGTAAAGGCCGGCGTCTTCACCTGGGTGACCCGCTGCAGCCATCCAGTTAGCAGATAGCTTAATGTTCTCAAGGCTGCCTATGTTTGCACAAGCAATATTAGTAAGTGACTCAGCCACAGCCAAACGCGCCGAAGCTCCATAATTTAATAGTGCCGCCGGCGTGCGCTCACCCAGAGACATAGCTTCACCGTGGTAAGTGTCGTACGTTGCCGCAGTAACCGCACAGTTAGCCACAGGTACTTGCCAAGGGCCAACCATTTGATCGCGTGATACTAAACCGGTAACCGAGCGGTCACCAATAGTAATTAAGAATGTTTTTTCTGCAATTGTAGGTAAGCGTAACAAACGCTGCGCGGCATCAGCTACGTTAATATCGTTTGCATCAATGGCAGTGCCCGTTACTTGCTGAGATGTTACATTGCGGTGCATTTTAGGCGCTTTACCTAATAAAACATCAAGCGGTAAATCAACAGGACTGTTATCAAAGTGGTTGTCTGCTACGGTTAAATGGCGCTCTTCTGTGGCTTCACCAATTACTGCGTACTGTGCGCGTTCGCGCTTACAAATGGATTCAAAACGATCAAAGTCTTCAACCGCTACAGCCAGCACATAACGCTCTTGCGATTCGTTACACCAAATTTCATGTGGTGCCATGCCAGGTTCATCGTTAGGGATATCACGTAGTTGGAATTTACCACCACGGCCACCATCGTTTACCAGTTCAGGAAACGCATTTGATAAACCACCGGCGCCAACATCATGTATAAATGCAATTGGGTTTTCATCGCCTAACTGCCAACACTTATCGATTACTTCTTGGCAACGACGTTCCATTTCTGGGTTTTCACGTTGAACAGAAGCAAAGTCTAGGTCTTCGTTTGATTGGCCCGACGCCATACTTGATGCAGCACCACCGCCTAAACCAATGTTCATAGCAGGGCCGCCTAGCGCAATTAGTTTTGCGCCTACTGGAATCTCGCCTTTTTGAACATGATCAGCACGAATATTACCTAAACCACCGGCAAGCATAATTGGTTTGTGGTAACCACGTACCTCTTCACCATTGTGGCTTGTTACTTTTTCTTCATACGTACGGAAGTAACCCAATAAGTTAGGACGACCAAACTCGTTATTAAATGCAGCACCGCCCAGTGGGCCATCCATCATAATATCAAGCGCGTTGACTATACGACCAGGTTTACCAAAGTCGCTTTCCCACGGTTGCTCGTAACCCGGAATACGCAAGTTAGAAACCGTAAAGCCAACTAAACCGGCTTTTGGCTTAGAACCACGCCCTGTTGCACCTTCGTCACGAATTTCACCACCTGAACCGGTAGCCGCCCCCGAAAACGGTGCAATAGCCGTTGGATGGTTATGCGTTTCTACTTTCATTAATATTTCTATGTCTTCTTGATGATACGCATATTCACCTTGCGCGTTCGGGAAGAAGCGACCCGCTTTTGAGCCCTTCATTACTGCCGCGTTATCTTTATACGCCGACAATACATTTTCAGGGTTGTGCTCAAATGTATTTTTGATCATTTTAAACAGCGATTTTGGCTGTTCAATGCCATCAATTGTCCAATCAGCATTAAATATTTTATGACGACAATGCTCTGAGTTTGCTTGGGCAAACATAAATAATTCGATGTCGTTAGGATTACGACCTAGCTTTTTAAAGTTTTCTACTAGGTAGTCAATTTCGTCATCGGCAAGAGCAAAACCTTGCTCAATATTTGCGGCAGCTAATGCTTCGCGTCCACCACCTAAAATATCAACTGATGACATTTCACGCGGAGAATCATTACGGAACAACTGCGCTGCTGCTTCAAGCTCAGTATGAGTTGCTTCAGTCATACGGTCGTGTAATAAAGCTGTTACTTGTGCAAGTTGCTCTGCTCCTAGTTCACCTTCTATATAATAAGCAATACCACGCTCTACACGGTGAACCTGTTTAAGGCCACAGTTATGCGCTATATCGGTTGCTTTAGATGCCCAAGGAGAAATGGTACCAGGGCGAGGTGTAACTAAAATAAGTGTGCCAGCTGGGGTATGCTCGGCAATAGTAGGACCGTAAGTTAATAGCTTTTCAAGCTTGGTTTGCTCATCAACACTCAAAGGCGATGTTAAATCGGCAAAATGAGCATACTCGGCATATACGTTGGTGACTGGAAGTTGCGATTGTTTGCAACGCGCTAAAATTTTATTAACTCTGAACTCTGACAGTGCTGGTGCACCACGAAGGATCAACATAGATAATTTCATCCGGGGTTAGGGATTGAACGATATTTTAGGCACGCATTATAGTCCAATTAGCCATCATATTTAACTCCAAATTGCGCTTTTCATAAAATTAACTTTTTAGCTTTATTTATAATCCGTTTTAGCTAATAAAATAAAAGGGAAAGTGACGAAATGGCTAAGTTTTGTTATAACGGGTGTTAGCGTGTTAAAGGGGCACTCAATGTTCAAAGAAAAGCTAATAATAATCATCACTTTAGTTATGCTGTTATGTGCATGTAATATGCAAGAACAGCCAACTCAACTTGCCCACATCAAAGAGCAAAACAAAATACGTGTTGGCACGTTAGCAAGTGCGAGCAATTACTATCAAGCAGTTCAGGGCGAGCAAGGCTTTGAATATGAGCTTTCTCAGGCTTTTGCTGATTACTTAGGTGTTGAACTTGAAATAGTCCCCTTTTTTAATTTATCTGATATGTTTGATCGCCTTGAAAGTGGTGACTTAGACTTAATTGCCTCAGGACTTACTTACAACAAAACGCGTGCGGAGCAATATAGGTATGGCCCAACTTACAGAACAATCAGTCAAAAATTAGTATATAAACAAGGCCGCGTTCGTCCTCGTAAGTTTGACGATCTAGATGGAAACTTTACGGTTATAGCAAAAAGTAGCCACTCACTTACCCTGCAAAAAGCTCAAAAAAACAACCCATCACTCAGCTGGATAGAAAGTGAAGAATTTGACGAAGAAGAACTTTTACAAGCGGTTATAGATGGTGAAATAGACTACACCCTTGCTGATTCCCACACTCTTTCGTTATTTCGCCGGTATCACCCTAATTTAAGTATTGGCTTCTCAGTAAGTCATAATGATCCAATTGCGTGGATACTTCGCAAGTCAAAAGATGATTCTTTATATGCGCTGCTCGTGCCATTTTTTGGTGAAGTAAAACAAAACAACCAACTTTATGTACTCGAAGAAAAATATTTTGGTCATGTACGCCAGTTTAACTATGTAAATACATTGGCTTACATAGAAGCAATAAAAGAAACGTTACCTACATATCAGCCATGGTTTGAACAATATGCAGGAGATCTTGATTGGCGTTTATTAGCTGCTTTAAGTTACCAAGAGTCGATGTGGAACCCTCGCGCTAAATCACCAACGGGAGTTCGCGGTATTATGATGCTTACACGCATTACAGCTAAACAAGTTGGTGTAACAAATCGTCTCGAGCCTGAACAAAATATTCGTGGCGGTGCTCAGTATCTAAGCAAATTAATAACTCGTATTCCTGATAGAATTCCTCAACCAGACAGGACATGGCTTGCTTTGGCTGCTTATAATGTTGGTTGGGGTCATGTGAACGACGCGCGGATTATCACCCAACAACAAGGGGCAAGCCCAGATAAATGGGCCGATGTAAAAAAACGCTTACCGCTATTAATCAAAAAGCGATATTACCGTAATACACGTTATGGCTATGCCCGTGGCGATGTGGCTGTAAAATATGTTGATAATATTCGCAGATACTACGACGCGCTGGTATGGCTTGATGAAAACAATGCGATGACCGAAGAAAATATCACTACAGAGCGTGATGACACCAGCAATATAAAACAAGATGAATCGCCATAGCGGATTATGGATTAATGCGATATTTATTAATTATGAAAGTTTACGGCTTCAAAGTAGTGGGTAACTAAAATATCTGTTTACTTGTCATTAAATGATCACTAATGTGTGGTAATTGTATATTTCAATTTTTTCAAAGATATATCTTGTGCCTTTCTCACTCTCACGCATTAGGAGAACACATGCTAAAACGTAGACGCACACAAAAATTAAAAAGAAACGTTATTTATTCAACGGCGACACGTCGTCGTATCATGTTACGTGGTTTACACAAAAAAATAATTTGGCGTCGCCGTATGTTTGCTATGCAACAAATGGAAGCACAAGACACTATACCAGCGGGCAATTAATAATATTTCTAAGCCCCACGAGCAGCCTTTTTGGCTGCTTTAATTTGCGCCCTTCTTCGCTTAAAAAATTCAGATATAGTGTTACCACATTTGTCGGCTAATACCCCTCCAACAACTTCTACTTGATGGTTAAGCCTTGGCTCCTGCAGTAAATTCATAATAGAGCCAGCTGAACCAGTTTTTGCATCTGGAGCTCCAAATACTAAACGCTTTATTCTGCTATGCACTAATAATCCTGCACACATAGAGCATGGCTCAAGTGTTACATATAACGTGCAGTCAATTAAGCGATAATTATTGAGTGCTTTGCCAGCTTCTCGTACTGCAATCATTTCGGCATGAGCTGAAGGGTCATTATCAGTTATAGAACGATTGTATCCAGATGCTATAAGTTGATTATCTTTTACTAAAACAGCACCTACTGGGATCTCATTAAGCTGCTCGGCTTGTTTTGCATACAAAAGCGCTTGTCCCATCCAATAAACGTCGTCAAATGGCTTGTTCATTATTTCTTCTTAAATTACGTTTTATACTTTAATTATACCTAGTTAACATCCTAAAGCGCGGCAATGATTACTTTATTGCAAAAATAAAACACTATTTAGCTGTTAATAATGGCTCACTGACGCTGATTTACGTTATAATCTCTCGCTTTTTTTATTTAGCTCACAACACGGGTAGCGAATGAAATTTCCTGGACGCCGCAGGCATAAACATTATTTTCCAGTGGAAGCCAAAGATCCACTAACTAATCAACTTAACGCAACAGATAGATTACAACGTAGCTATATTACGGGTATCGATCAAATCGTTGTTGATATAGAAGCAAAAGTTGATCAAGCTTTCCTTGATGAGTTTCAACTACGCAGAGGTATGTCACAGGTTATAGACAGTGACATAACAAATGCTCTATACGACCGCTTAAAATTAAACGAAATGGTTGATTATGAATTTGCAGGTGGAACCATTGGTAACACAATGCACAACTATTCTGTACTTGCAGATGATCGCTCTGTTTTATTAGGCGTAATGAGTGAAAACATTAAAATTGGCAGTTACGCATACCGCTTTTTATGTAATACCTCAAGCCGTGTAGACTTAGATTATTTACAACCTGTTGATGGTCCAATAGGCCGTTGTTTCACTCTTATTGATGAAACAGGCGAACGCACCTTTGCAATCAGTGCGGGTTTAATGAATTACCTACGCCCAGAATCAATAGATAAATCGTTGATAGAAAACTCATCGGCTTTAGTCATTAGTGCATACCTTATGCGAACACAAGATGACGAAACCATGACAGATGCAACTATGCAAGCAGTTAAATATGCTAACGATGCTGGCGTACCTGTTGTTCTTACACTCGGCACTAAATTTTTAATTGAGCAAGACCCTGCTTGGTGGGCAAACTTTGTTGAAAAGCATGTAGATATTCTTGCTATGAACGAAGAAGAAGGCTTTGCTATTACAGGGTTTGAAGACCCGCTTTTAGCAGCAGACAAAGCACTAGACTGGGTAGATCTTGTTATATGCACTGCAGGTGAAAAAGGGCTATTCATGGCAGGCCATGTTGACGACAGCTTTAAACGTGAAACCGAATACCCACTACTGCCTGGTGCTATTGCAGACTTTAATCGCTATGAATTTTCACGCGCTATGCGTAAAGCTGATTGCGAAAACCCTATAAGAGCATACAGCCATACAGCTCCTTTTATGGGCGGACCCGACTCAATCAAAAATACCAATGGCGCTGGCGACTGTGCACTCGCTGCTGTACTACATGACTTATCAGCAAATGTTTATCATAAGCTTAATGTCGCTAACTCAGCAAAGCACGATCAACAAGCTATTACATACTCATCTCTTGCACAAATTAGTAAATATGCAAACAGAGCAAGTTATGAAGTACTTGTTCAGCACTCTCCCCGCTTATCGCGTGGATTACCTGAGCGTGAAGATTGTTTAGAACAGGTTTATTGGGAGCAATAAGCTCCCTTCATCTCTCTAAAAGATAGAAATATCAAGCTTTTTAGATAGTAGCTCTAATGCTGCTATTCCTGCTACTGAGTTACCAAACGAATTAAGCCCTGGGGAATAAACGGCTACTGTAAACTTATTAGGTAATACCGCAAGAATAGTTCCTGATACCCCTGATTTACCTGGCATACCGACCCTATACCCAAAATCACCCGCAGCATCATATAAACCACTGGTAAATAATAGTGAATTAAGCTGTTTATTTTGACGACTACTTAAAACCTGCTCACCAGATGGCTGATCAACTCCTTTATTTGCTAAAAAGCTATATGCCTTAGCGAGTTCAACACAATTAAGCTCAATAGAGCAAAAGTTGAAATACGACCAAAGCACATCATCAACGTCATTCTCAAAATTACCAAACGATTTCATCAAATGCGCCATAGCAGCATTGCGGTGTCTAAATTCATACTCAGAATTAGCCACTTTTTTATCAATCACAATGCCGCGATTACCTGATAGTAATCTGAATGTTTCGAGCATCGAATGCATAGGTGCAGACAAGCGGCTATAAAGCGCATCACAAGTAACAATAGCACCCGCATTTATGAATGGGTTACGCGGCACACCTTTTTCAAATTCAAGTTGCGTAAGCGAGTTAAACGCTGTACCAGAGGGCTCCTTACCTACCCTGCTCCAAAGTTCGTCACCATAACGCTGTAACGCCATGGTTAATGTCATCACTTTAGATACTGATTGAATGGTAAATCGCTGAGAACAATCACCTGCGCAAATGATTTCACCCTCAGTAGTGTATATGGCAATAGAAAACTGCTCAGGGTCAACCTCAGCAAGTGCAGGGATATAATCGGCTACTTTCCCTTTAGACAGTAAAGGGGCGACTTCTTGAGTAATTTCATTTAATACACGTTGGTAATCTGTAGTAGGCAATTAACACCTCAAATAGATTTAGCTAAATGAAAATTTTACCATGCCTCAGATTAAACGAGCTAGTTTAGTTAGATGAAATTAATTGTATTGTGAATTATGTTCACAATAAACAATCTAACGTGAGGATAAACGACAAGAAAAACAATTAATGATAAACACCACTAATTAGCAAATTAAATAACCTATTAATATTATCTAAACATAAGGCTATTATTAACCAACCCTTAAACTCTTTAACAGTAATATTTAATCAATCCCAGGTAGAAAAGCTGACGCTAATAGGGTTAAAGGTATCAGTTATTAGACAGAGATAAATAATATAACCTTGTTGTTTATATTATTACCTTACTTATAACTAGATCTTTTAATTATACGAATTAGTAAAGCTCGCCTTGTAATTGTAACTTAATTGATTTACTTCATTTCAAAATACAAAAAGCGTCACTTTACTGCAACAGGCTTCGCTTAATTAAAGTCGTTACACCACTCACTTGAATATCCGAGGGATAAAAAGTCATATTGCTGATAGCATACTTTAATTGTGTTGGTCGGCATTATATAAGCTCACTTTAGGATTGGTATTATTACTGAGCTGGGTATGCTTAACGCCAATTCACTAAACCCCAGACAGCAAAAAACCCGTTACATTGCTGTAACGGGTTTCTCTTAATTAAATCCTGGTAATGTCCTACTTTCACATAGCAAATGCTACACTATCATCGGCGCTGTTTCGTTTCACTACTGAGTTCGGCATGGGATCAGGTGGGTCCAAAACGCTATTGTCACCAAGAAAATTCTTTTCAATTTTCTTATTTTTATTAAGATTAAAGTCCTTCGACTGAATTTGAAGCCTGGTAATGTCCTACTTTCACATAGCAAATGCTACACTATCATCGGCGCTGTTTCGTTTCACTACTGAGTTCGGCATGG